>JBEGMT010000194.1:0-10870 GCA_041182925.1 Pseudomonadota bacterium
GTTACGACTCATGCCGTTTTGTCCGCGCTGAGCACGAAAAACTGAGCTATAACGAAAATCAACCAAGGTGTTTACATTTTCGGTTGCAACTAGGTAAACGCTACCGCCATCGCCTGCGTCACCACCATCAGGACCACCTAAAGGAATGTATTTTTCACGACGAAAAGAGGCAACACCGTTACCACCATCGCCCGCTTCTACGCGAATTTCCGCTTCGTCAACAAATCTCATAATTTACCGATATAAACAAAAAAGCCCCGCTGAAGAACGAGGCTTTTTTTTATTAGTTGTGCCAAGAGCACACCCAAAATTTTTATGCTGCTGCAATGCTAACGTATTTACGGTTTTTAGGGCCTTTTTCTTGAAAAACCACTACGCCATCAACTGTTGCAAATAATGTATGGTCTTTACCAATGCCTACGTTATCACCTGCATGAAAACGGGTGCCACGTTGACGAACCAAGATATTGCCAGCTTTAACGACTTGACCGCCAAAACGTTTAACACCTAATCGCTGAGCATTAGAATCGCGACCGTTACGAGTACTACCGCCTGCCTTCTTGTGAGCCATTTCCCAACCTCGTTATGTTATGCAGAAATACCAGTAATCTGGACTTCTGTGTAATATTGACGATGCCCCTGTTTTTTCATGTGGTGCTTACGTCTTCTAAATTTAATGATTCTGACTTTTGCATGACGACCTTGCGAAATCACTGTAGCAGTGACTTTGCTGCCGGCTACATAAGGCGTGCCAACTTTTGTGGAGTCTCCAGCCTGTACCATCAGTACTTTATCGAACTCTACGCTGTCGCCTGCGCCCAACTCAAGTTTTTCTATTTTTAAGGTAGTACCCTCTGCGACACGATACTGTTTACCACCTGTTTGAATTACCGCATACATCAGCGTAAGCTCCATCAAGCATATTCTGTTAAAAGTGAACAAGGGATTATATTTTCAATACTTGGCACAGTCAATCTTAAATTTACTTGACTTCATTTGCCAATACAAAAACTCGAGAATATTTCACCCAATAAATCGTCAGAACTAAACTCACCAGTTATTTCCGACAAACCGCTCTGCGCCTGCCTTAACTCTTCTGCGACCAATTCTGGCGCATAAGCATTTAGCTGATCTGCGGCATTAATTAAAGCTTGCTCAGCGATTTTTAATGCCTCGATATGGCGACGACGAGCAATGAAAACACCATCCGATGTTTCCGAAAAACCAACACTTTGCTTAAGATGCTGCCTAAGCAAATCCATTCCTTCGCCGGTTTTTACCGACAAATAAATCTCAACACCGCTTTCAGTTTCTACCAATTTCGATGTCGTTTTCGACAAATCAATCTTATTAAAGACCTTAATAACATCAACACCAGAGGGCAAATCGCCCAATCCAGTCACGTCAATTTCCGCACTATCTAGCAACAAAAGTACTTTATCTGCTTTAGCAATCTCTTGATGCGCTCGCCGTATACCCTCTTGCTCGACAACATTGTCGCTATCACGCAAACCAGCAGTATCAATAATGTGCAAGGGCATACCATCCAACTGAATCCGCTCACGCAACACATCGCGTGTCGTACCAGCAATATCAGTAACAATTGCTGCGTCATAGCCAGCCAAAGCATTTAGTAGACTTGATTTACCGGCATTAGGCTTACCCGCCAACACGACAACCATACCGTCACGCAACAGCCGCCCTTGTTGCGCTGTTGCTTGAATTTGAGCAACTTTTTGACGTAATTGCTGAATTTTATTAGCAACAACGCCATCACTTAAAAAATCAATCTCTTCGTCAACAAAATCAATTGCCGCTTCGATATAAACCCTCAATTCGATTAGTTGATCGATTAACTCATTAATCTGCTCAGAAAACACGCCTTGCATTGATTGCTGAGCAGAACGAACCGCTTGCTCAGTACCACAAGTAATTAAATCAGCAATAGCTTCCGCTTGCGCCAAGTCAATTTTGTTATTTAAAAATGCCCGCTGACTAAATTCACCAGGATTCGCTAATCGAGCACCCAAAGCCAAAACCCGACGCAACAACATATCCATCACTACCGAGCCGCCGTGCGCTTGAAGCTCTAAGACATCTTCGCCAGTAAAAGAAGCAGGACCGGGGAAATAAATGATTAAACCCGAATCAATCAGACTGCCATCGGCATCCAAAAATTTAGAAAACCCAGCATACCTAGGCTTGAGGACTTTACAACTAAGCTGGCCGGCTATCGCAACGACAGCCGGACCAGAAATACGGATAACACCGACACCGCCATTGCCTGGCGGTGTCGCAATCGCGGCGATAGTGTCGCCGTTAACTATCATGTTTAATGCGCGTGTGGATCTTCTTCAAGAACATGCTTGGTGATATACCACTGCTGGATAATCGACAAACTGTTATTGCAGATCCAGTACAAAACCAATCCTGAAGGGAAGAACAGGAAGAACACGGTGAAGACAATCGGGAACATTTTCATCACTTGCGCTTGCATCGGATCGATCGGCGCAGGATTCAAACTTTGCTGAATTTTCATCGTGATACCGTATAGAACTGGCAGCAAATAAAATGGATCTTGTGCAGACAAGTCTTGAATCCACAAAGCAAAATCAGCTTGGCGTAATTCCACAGTTTCAATTAATACCCAATACAACGAAATAAATACCGGAATTTGCACCAACATTGGCAAACAACCGCCCAAAGGATTCACCTTTTCGCGCTTGTACATCGCCATCATTTCCATATTGAATTTTTGCCTGTCATCGGCATAACGCTCTTGCAACTCTTTCAGCCGTGGCTGAATTTTGCGCATTTTCGCCATAGATTGATAACTGGCTTTAGATAACTTAAAGAATAACAATTTGATGGTGAAAGTAACTCCCAAAATCGCTAAACCCCAGTTATTAATAAAGCCATTGTACTGGTTTAACAACCAGTAAATACCTTTAGCAATCGGTGTTAGCCAGCTGTAATCAACGGTTAACTCAAGGCCAGGTGAAAGCGCTTCCAATACAGGCTGAACCTTAGGTCCGACATATAACTGAGCACTTAAAACCGCTTCACTGTTAGCTTCCACAACCACATCAGGCGAGTAAGAGCCAATCACATAACGTCCATTATTTAAGGATTTTGTATAAAAATGATTCTCTTGCTCAACAGGCGGTATCCAAGCAGCGGCAAAATAGTGCTGAATAAAAGCACTCCAACCACCTTGCGAGGAAACATTAAGATTCTCTTCAGCAATATCTTCAAATTTAACTTTTTTATACTTGTCTTTTTCAGTGTAAACCACACCACCTGAATAAGTTCTGATAAAGCCTTTATTGGCATCAGCGTGCTGAACACGTAATAATTGATCGTACTGTTTTCCAGACCAAGTACTCACTGATTTATTAACCACTTTTTGATCAACTGACACAGCATAACTACCACGCTTGAAGGTAAACGTTTTCGTTACCTGCAAGCCTTGCCCATTATCCCAAACTAAAGGCACGCTCAATTGCTCTTCGCCATCTTGCAAAGTGTAATTGGCCTGTTGGACAACAAATTCAGAATGATGATCAGGTGCAGCAGCAGAATTGCCACTGGAAAGCAAACCCGTTTGAGCTAAGAATAAACTTTCAGGGTTACTATCAAATAAACGAATCGGCGAAAGATCTTTTTCAGGTGCTTGCAAACCAATCAACTCGTAGGCTTTTTTAACAACCGTATTTTCTTTTTCATGTGGGTATTGCAATAAATCCAAGTTACGCAACGTACCGCCTTCAGAATCAATCTCCAAAGCGAAAACATCGGTTTTAATCGTGACAATTTTATTAGTTGGCTGCACAACACTTGCTACAACAGCTTTTGCATCTTGAACCAAACCAGCGACTGTAGCGGGACTATCGCCTCCAACAACACTAGGCTTGTCTGAGATGATCGCTAGAGGTTTAGGGCCGTAATCAATCTGCCATGACTCCCAAAGCATATAGGAAATCATCAACATAGCCATTACCAGCAGAAATCTAATGTTATCCATTTTTATTTACTCAATTTTTCTGGAACAGGATCAATACCACCCTCATGGAAAGGGTGGCATTTTAATAATCGTCGAAGGGTAAGGTAACTGCCCTTGGCAGCACCATGCAATTGAATTGCTTCTAAGCCATAACTTGAGCAACTGGGATAAAAACGGCAGCGTGGCCCCAGCAATGGACTTATAAAGTATTTGTAAGCCTTAATCAGGGCTATTAGCAAGACTCGCACGTTCTACCAATTTCAGCCAATGCCGTTCCAGTGACTTCCTTAATATCAACGAGGATGCTGTTAAAGCCTCTCCTCGAGCCATGACAACAATATCAATATTACTGATATGCTGCCGTTGCAGCCTAAAGCTTTCCCGAGCAGTTCTTTTAATGCGATTCCTTGCCACTGCTGTTTTTATCGATTTTTTTGCTATTGCTAAACCCAGCCTCGGATGGGACAAATGGTTAACAGTTGCTAAAACTGTAAAATATTTATCGCTAGATTTTTGAGGATTAGCAAAGACATTTTTGTATTCAGCAGGTGTCCTTAGCCTAAGCTGAACAGGAAAGCAAAAATTTTCCGCAGACAATTAAACAGTCAGCGAAGCGCGACCTTTCGCTCTGCGAGCATTAATCACTTTACGACCGCCGACTGTTGCCATTCTAGCGCGGAAACCGTGAGTTCTAGCACGTTTGATTTTACTTGGTTGGTAAGTTCTTTTCATTTGCTACTGCCTTGTTAAAACGGATAAAAAAGACCGCGGATAATACGTTAACTGTCCGCAACCTGTCAATTTACAGCCTCTAAACTAGACCAAAGTCTAGCGGGTCAGGCATTCTAAGTGAGTTTGCTACTGTTGTCGATTTATTGAAACAAATGAAAGCTATGACTTTTTCACCCTAAAACCGCTATCAGGTCAATCAAATAAGCTCGACTATTGAACTATTGGCTAATATTCATTAGCATGAGCGGCTATTTAACTTTAGTAAGCGTTACCGAATTACACCAAAACACAACCATGACAGTAATTGACACAACAACAGCTTCGGTAACGATTGATTTTGACTTCATCAAAAACTTAACCGCAACAGAAACCAAAGCCGTCGACCAGCTAATTCTTAACGAATTAAGTTCCGACGTCGTATTAATCAATCAAATCGGCCACTATATTATTGGCAACGGCGGCAAACGATTACGCCCCCTATTGCTATTACTGACGGCTAAAGCACTCGGCGAAGCCAATCAAAACCATTTAATCCTAGCCGCAGTTATCGAATTCATTCACACAGCAACCTTATTACATGACGACGTGGTTGATGAATCAGCCTTACGCCGCGGCCAAGAATCAGCCAACGCTGTTTGGGGCAACGCTGCTAGTGTTTTAGTCGGTGACTATTTATATTCCAGCGCCTTTGAAATGATGGTTCGCACTAACAACATGCAGGTGATGGAAATTTTATCCAAAACCACCACTGCGATTGCTGAAGGCGAAGTGTTACAACTTTTAAATTGCAATAACCCAGATACCACAGAAGAAAAATACTTAGAAGTCATTGCTCGCAAAACCGCCATATTGTTTAGCGCCGCAACACGCTTAGCAGCGGTTATCTCTGGTAGCAATCCAGAAACTCAAGAAGCACTTGCTACCTATGGCCAACAACTAGGGGTTGCCTTCCAGTTAATTGATGATGCTTTAGATTACAAAGCCAGCACTGAAGAACTCGGTAAAAATCTAGGTGATGATTTAGCTGAAGGCAAACCAACCCTGCCTTTGATTTATGCCATTCAACACGGTACCCCCGCACAAGCGGAAATCGTGATTAACGCGATTCGCCAAGGCTCTCGTGATTCTTTCAACGAAGTCTACGAAATAGTTAAAGCAACCAACGCTATTGAATACACTGAAAAATGTGCTGATCAAGCCGCCGCTAAAGCGATCGCTTCACTAAGTTGCCTACCAGACTCTGATTACAAACTGGCACTAGAACAACTGGCAAGATTTTCGGTACAACGCGACCATTAAAGCCATCCAAAATCTGTGACGAAATTGGTTTCGTCACAGTAGAAAAGCACAAAACCCATTGTTTTATAAGCTTTTTATCTCAAAAGCCATCCGTTTTTAGCTTGCAATTAAAGCTGTTATCCATTACCTTAGCGCCCTACCTGAAAGGCTAGGGGTGCATTTGCGATACAAAAAAACCGCAAACGCTGAGAAAAACCCTTCGAACCTGACCCGGCTAATACCGGCGTAGGAAAGCCCAAATCTTCCCTGCGCTCGCGATTTTTTGATATTTTGGAGTTATGCATGAGCGCAGTCCGCAATGAAATTACCGCCGAAACTGGCAGTAGCGTAAGAATCGATTCCTACCCTGCTTCGGAAAAAGTCTATATTCCTGGCAGTCGTCCAGACATCCAAGTGCCGATGCGTAAAATCAGCCTTTCGGACACGCCTGCACATTTTGGTGCCGAAAAAAATCCACCAATCTACGTCTACGACACCTCTGGCGCTTATACCGACCCAAAAATCGAAGTTAATCTACACAAAGGCTTAAGCTCAATCCGTGGTGCATGGATAGAAGAACGCGGCGACACCGAATTACTGAGCGGCCCTAGCTCTGCTTATGGCTTAGAGCGCCTAAATGATGCCAAAACTGCCGACTTGCGTTTTGAGCACATTCGCAATCCACGCCGCGCCAAATCAGGCCAAAACGTTTCGCAAATGCATTACGCTCGCCAAGGCATCATTACCCCAGAAATGGAATATATCGCCATCCGCGAAAACCAAAACCTGGAAGCCATGCGCGATAGCTACAAAGGCCAACACCCAGGCTTTTCTTATGGCGCAGCGATTCAATCAGTGATTACGCCTGAATTCGTTCGCTCAGAAGTTGCCAGAGGCCGCGCGATTATCCCAGCCAACATCA
This sequence comes from Pseudomonadota bacterium, assembly GCA_041182925.1. Taxonomy (GTDB): domain Bacteria; phylum Pseudomonadota; class Gammaproteobacteria; order Methylococcales; family Methylomonadaceae; genus Methylomonas. The sequence goes on from JBEGMT010000194.1 coordinate 6,936, forward strand.
ATCACCCAGAATTAGAGCCAATGATTATTGGCCGTAACTTCTTAGTGAAAATCAACGGTAACTTGGGTAACTCTGCGGTGACTTCATCGATTGAAGAAGAAGTTGAAAAAATGTTGTGGGGCATCCGTTGGGGCGCTGACACCATTATGGATTTATCAACCGGTAAAAACATTCACGAAACGCGCGAATGGATTTTGCGTAACTCGCCGGTACCGATTGGCACCGTACCGATTTACCAAGCCTTAGAAAAAGTTGACGGCAAAGCCGAAGAATTAACTTGGGAAATTTTCCGCGATACCTTAATCGAACAAGCAGAACAAGGCGTTGACTATTTCACCATCCACGCAGGGGTTCGTTTACATCACGTCCCACTGACCGCAAAACGTCTAACTGGCATTGTCTCGCGTGGCGGTTCCATCATGGCGAAATGGTGCTTGGCACATCACACTGAAAGCTTCCTCTACACCCATTTCGAAGAAATTTGCGACATCATGAAAGCCTACGACGTGTCATTCTCTTTAGGTGATGGCTTGCGTCCAGGCTCAATTTACGACGCCAACGACGAAGCACAATTCGGCGAATTGGAAACCTTGGGTGAGCTAACCAAAATCGCTTGGAAACACGACGTACAAACCATGATCGAAGGCCCTGGCCATGTGCCATTGCAAATGATCAAGATCAACATGGAAAAACAATTGGAAGATTGTTTTGAAGCACCTTTCTATACCTTAGGCCCTTTGACCACCGACATCGCTCCAGGCTACGACCACATTACCTCCGCTATTGGTGCAGCTAACATTGGCTGGTACGGTTGCGCGATGCTCTGCTATGTGACCCAAAAAGAACATTTAGGCTTACCGAATAAACAAGATGTTCGCGAAGGGATTGTGACTTACAAAGTCGCCGCCCATGCTGCCGACCTTGCCAAAGGCCACCCAGGCGCACAAATCCGTGACAACGCCATGTCAAAAGCGCGTTTTGAATTCCGTTGGGAAGATCAATTCAACTTAGCGTTAGATCCAGAAAAAGCCCGTTCATTCCACGATGAAACCTTGCCAAAAGAATCAGCTAAAGTGGCGCATTTCTGCTCAATGTGCGGCCCACACTTCTGTTCAATGAAAATCAGCCAAGACGTTCGCGATTATGCAGCGGAAAAAGGCTTGAAAGATGAGGAGGCCTTAATCAAAGGTATGGAGGAAAAATCACAGCAATTCCTGAACGAAGGCGCTGCGATCTACCACGAAGTGTAACTAACCCAGCACTTAACCTTAAAAAAACCCAGCTACAGACCAATCTGTGCTGGGTTTTTAGTTTTAGTGGCTTTGGGCCTTTAAACCACCCAGTCACCAAGCCTATGTTAAAATCGGCTCATGCAGGAAATAGAAACTTTTAAACTAATTGAACGCATTAGTTCATTATTACGATCGGAAGAACGCAGGCAATACGCAACCATCGGCTTGCAACCGGTTCACGGCCAAGTGCTTGAGTATCTTGCAAGATGTAATAAATACAGTAATACTCATTCTGCACTTGCAGAATATTTAGGTTTAACCAAAGGCACCGTTTCACAAACCCTGCAAATTCTCGAACGTAAGAACTATCTGCAAAAAACCACTGACAGTGAAGATGGTCGAGTAATACATTTGAGCTTAACAGACGATGGTAAAGCATTAATTAACGAACTAAAACCGCTGGATATTTTTAGACAAGCTGAAAACAAAGTCAGTCGCCAAGAATTTGATACCATAGATCAAGCACTACAAATTACACTGGGCGTTTTGCAAAAAGTCAATCAAAGCAAAAGCTTTGGCACTTGTCGATCTTGCAGTTATTTTTCAGTGGCAGAAAATCACTACCAATGCGGTTTTACCGAACAGGCGTTGGATCGCGAGGATACTGATAAAATATGCCGCGATCATTTACCAATCCCCAATTCATTCATAGACCAAGAGTAATTATCATGTTTGACCCAAAATCGATAGACAATATTGCCGACCGCCTCGCTGGCGCTATTCCGCCAGGCTTCAATCAATTCAAAGAAGAAACCGAAAAACACATCCACGCTTTACTACAAAGCGCACTATCTAAACTCGATTTAGTCAGTCGCGAAGAATTTGAAGTCCAAAAAGCCGTATTAGCAAAAACTCGTCATCGCTTGGAAGAATTAGAACATCGGGTTGCAGAAATCGAAAAACGCTTCTTCGAAGAGTAAGCTCATGACGCTGGCCGTTATTTACAGCCGTGGTCGTTCTGGCATTGAAGCACCATTAGTCACTGTGGAAGTTCATGTCAGCAACGGCCTGCCAGCCCTGAATATCGTCGGGTTACCTGAAACGGCGGTTAAGGAAAGTAAAGACCGAGTGCGTGGCGCAATTATTAATTCACGCTTTGAATTTCCGATGCAGCGCATCACAATTAATTTGGCCCCAGCCGATTTACCGAAAGAAGGCGGCCGTTTCGACTTAGCGATTGCTTTAGGCATACTCGCCGCCTCAAACCAAATTCCGAAAAATGCCCTTGATCAATACGAATGCGTTGGCGAATTATCGCTGGGTGGCGAGCTAAGACCAATCACCGGTGCTTTACCGGTTGCGATCCATAGTCGCAACGCTAATAGGCAACTGATTCTACCTGTAGCCTCAGCCGCAGAAGCCGCATTAATCAATGATGCCCAATTATTACCCGCCAGCCATTTGCTCGAAGTCTGCGCTCATCTCACTGGCCAACAATTAATTAACCCACAAGTCACTCGCCAAACTATTGAACCCGACGTCTATGCAATTGATTTTGCCGATGTCCACGGTCAATTTCATGTCAAACGCGCGATGGAAATTGCCGCTGCTGGCGCGCACAATTTGCTAATGCTAGGCCCTCCTGGCACTGGTAAATCAATGCTGGCCGCACGATTACCAACGATTTTGCCGGAATTAACCGAACAGCAAGCCCAAGAAACCGCAGCGATTGCCTCAATCAGCGATCATGGCTTAGAGATTAAACACTGGCGACAACCACCCTTCAGAGCGCCACATCACACCGCCTCTGCGGCAGCGCTAGTAGGTGGCGGCAGCAATCCTAAACCCGGCGAAATTTCGCTATCCCACAATGGCGCTTTATTTTTAGACGAGCTACCAGAATTTGACCGCAAAGTATTAGAAGTTTTACGCGAACCTTTGGAAACCGGCCACATCACCATTTCCCGCGCCAATCGCCAAGCCGACTTTCCCGCCAAATTCCAATTAATTGCCGCCATGAACCCTTGTCCCTGCGGCTATTTAGGCGATGCTTCAGGGCGTTGCCGCTGCACAACCGATCAAGTGCTGCGCTATCGCAATAAAATTTCTGGGCCTTTATTAGACCGAATCGACATGCATCTTGAAGTACCACGCGTGTCTTTAGATGTATTACGCAAAGGTTCGACAGAAGGCGAAGAACGCAGTGAAACCATCAGAAATCGAGTCATCGCCGCACGTCAAATCGCTTTTAATCGCTGTGGTAAAACCAATTCAGCCTTAACCGCCGTGGAAGTAAAACAGTATTGCCAACTGAGCGACCAAGGCCACCAATTATTAGAACAAGCCTTAGAAAAATTTGGTCTCTCGCATCGCGCCTATCATCGCATCTTAAAACTAGCCCGAACCATTGCTGATTTAGCCGGATCACCGCAAATTGAAATCAAGCATTTAAGCGAAGCCATCAGTTATCGAAAACTGGACAGGACAGTAAAAAGCAATTGATGCCGCTACTGTGGACGGGATTCTATGCCATAATCCCGCCCTATTTTCGTTACAGCAAAGCATCAAACCATGTCTGATAGAAAAATCCTTGTTACCAGTGCCCTACCCTACGCTAATGGCCCGATTCACCTAGGCCATCTTGTTGAATATATCCAAACCGACATCTGGGTTCGGTTTCAGAAAATGCGCGGCCATCAATGC
>JBEGMT010000195.1:0-3000 GCA_041182925.1 Pseudomonadota bacterium
TCGTGGTCATAACGCTTTTGGCATGCATGACAATCAATCAGGTTTTTTTGAGCTAACGCATATATCAATAAATTTAAGTGAGCTTGATGATAAAAAATCAAAAAGTCATTCGCATAAAAAGCAATTAAATAATTTCTTTATGATTTTAGATAAAACAAAAATTAATGATGAAGATAATTTAACACTTTGGCAAATAAGCAATTACTCGAAGTTTAGAAAAATAGCAGCTTCAAAACATCCTTATATCGAAAATATCTATAAATCTGCAGAATTTTAAAAACTCAAGTTTGAGGCTTTTGACGAATAGCTTGATCTGTTGGTTTAAACGTAAACAATTAAGCTGCCCTGCGGTAACCATTCTTGTCGATCGACGTAGCGGTGAATTTTGGATTGTTGATGTTGATAAGAAAATCTCTCATTAACCTCACCTAACCTGTAACCCCATCCCTTCTCTGAATATAAAGCCGACACGCATCCACGCAGTCGGCTTTAGTTTTATAAGGCCCGCTAATCTGATCAACCGTGTAAAACCACCAACCGAGTGAGTTAACAAAATAACGGTCTTGCGGGCTAAACAACGGGTGTTTAGGTTTACGATTGTTCGGTTTCACCGGAAATCAATTCTTTGACGTATTTGTAGATTAACCGTGCGGATTTAGGCGGCTTGGCTTCTTTCGCTTCTTTTTGAGCATTACGCTGTAATTGGCGTAAGTGCTGGATGTCGGCGTTGGGGTATTCGCCGATGAATTGGGTTAATTGCTGATTGCCTGTTTCGCTTAAAAGCTGGTCGCGCCAGCGTTCAGCAAGGTGGTGTTCGCGGACGCCGTGGGCGCTGCGGTTTTTCATTCGAGCCAGTTTTTCTTGGACAGCTTCGGTGTCGATGAGTCTAAGTTGGCCGGTGATGTATTTCAATAAACGCTTTCTGGCGGCGTTTTGGCCCATTTTGCCGGCATCTAATAAGGCTTGTTCGATGCTTTCCGGCAATTCAAATTCGGCGATGTGCGAGGCGGATAGTTGAGAAATTTCCTCAGCCATCGTCATGACTTCGGCGATTTCTTTTTTGATGCGGGTTTTGTTAGGGCGTATCGCGTAAAAGACCGCTTCGTCCTCATCTTCGTCTTCTTCTAAATAAAATTCTTCGTTCATTTCAAACCAGAGTAATTAAACAGTACCAACGTTTGTGGCAGGTAGCCGCTATCTTAACAAACCTTACTGTTGAATATCGCTTAGCTTATCGGGGTTGGTTAAATCGGTTTCGATGAAACTCGGCTAAGTGACTATTTGGCTTAGTAAAACCGGAGTTGTTCACAAAAGCTGTGGATAACTCTGTGCATAATGTGTAGCCAAGCAACGTTAGGACTTGATTTTATTGGGCTGAACTTAGATTGTATAAAAGTTAAGCATAGGGAGTTAGTTTTTAAAAACAATGACTTAGTTAAAATCTTTTTATTTCAACGAGTTATTGTGTCAAGTGTTTTTTTAGGTTTTTTCGAGAAAACAAAATGTGCATAAATGATTTGCTTACGGTGATTTTGTGATAAATAGTCATTACTTTTGTTATTTCAAACCATCATGAACAATCAATCCTGGATGCAGCGCGACCTGAATGTGCTTTGGCATCCCTGTAGCCAAATGAAAGATTACGCCGCCGATGGTTTGCCGTTGATTCCGATTAAATCGGGGCAAGGCGTCTGGTTGGAAGATTTTGATGGTAATCGTTATTTAGATGCGATTAGTTCGTGGTGGGTTAATTTGTTTGGTCACGCCAATCCTGTGATTAATCAAGCGATTAAAGCCCAGCTCGATACTTTAGAACATGTGATTTTGGGCGGTTTTAGTCATCAAGCGGCGATTGAGCTCGCGGAAAAACTGGTCGAAATCACCCCGCCAAATTTAGACAAATGTTTTTATGCCGATAACGGCTCGTCGGCGATCGAGATTGCCTTGAAAATGAGTTTTCATTATTGGCGTAATCTTGGGCAAAGCCAAAAAACCCAATTCATCACTTTAGAAAACAGTTATCACGGCGAAACTTTAGGGGCGTTGGCGGTTGGCAATGTGGCTTTGTATAAAGAAACCTATGCGCCATTGTTAATGGATGTGATTAGCGTCGTTAGTCCTGATTGTTTTTATCGCGAAGGCGAGGAAAGTTGGGAAGCGTATTCGATTCGACGCTTTGCCGAGATGGAGCGGACTTTGGCCGAACATGCTGATTCGGTTTGTGCGGTGATTGTCGAGCCTTTAGTGCAATGCGCTGGCAATATGCGTATGTATCATCCCAGCTATCTGCGTTTGTTGCGGCAGGCCTGTGATAAGTATCAGGTGCATTTAATTGCTGATGAAATCGCAGTTGGGTTTGGTCGAACAGGGACTTTATTTGCTTGTGAACAAGCGGCGATTAGTCCCGATTTTATTTGTTTGTCGAAAGGTTTGACTGGCGGCTATTTGCCCTTGTCGGCGGTGTTGACCAGTAATCAGGTCTATCAGGCGTTTTATGATGATTACCAAAATCTGACTGCCTTTTTACATTCTCATAGTTATACCGGTAATGCCTTGGGTTGTCGGGCGGCGTTGGCGACGATTGATTTGTTTCAAAGTAGTGATGTGCTGGGCCACAATCGGCAGCTGGCGGCGTTATTAGCGAAATACACCGCTCAGTTTCACGACCATCCTAATGTCGCTGAAGTGCGGCAGACGGGGATGATTTTGGCGATTGAATTGGTTAAAAACAAGCAAACTCGAGAAGTCTATCCTTGGCAGCAACGGCGCGGGCTGAAAGTTTATCAATATGCCTTAAGTCAGGGCGTGTTGTTGCGTCCGCTAGGCAATGTCATTTATTTTATGCCGCCCTATATCATCACCGAAGCGGAGATTAAACGCATGACCGAAGTCGCCTGGCAAGGCATACAGTATGCGGTGCAAGACTGATGCGTGTCTCTCGTTTATATGTGACTGCCGCGCTGAACGTCGGCAGCCAAATCAGTTTGGATGACGATGCCG
>JBEGMT010000196.1:0-3123 GCA_041182925.1 Pseudomonadota bacterium
TCAATGGCCTGGCCACTGCCAATAACGGCGGTACGCTAGCTAATCAGGTGAGCTTAACTAACACCAGCACGGGTACGATTGGTAATGGTGCAACCAGTAAAAATAACACAGACATTGAGAACCAAGCTGGTGGTCAAATCACCGGTTTAGTGACAGCGGATAGAAACTTAATCAACGCTGGAACTATCACTGGCGATGCGACAGCGGCTAATGATTTATTGAATAATGCAGGGACAATTACGGGTGATGCGACTGCCACAGCAGGTCAGTTGATTAACAAAGCGACGATCACAGGCAGTGCTCAAGCGACGCAAGGCAATTTAACAAATACAAACACAGGAACGATAGGTACAGTTGGATCGAATTCGACAGCAACAGCGGGTACTAATCTAATCAACGATGGCACGATCACTGGTAATGTGACAGCAGGAAATGATTTAATCAGCCACGGAACTATTCAAACAGATGGTGATTTAACATTATCAGCTAACAAAATACAGGTTATTGGTGATATTAATTACGCTACAGTCATTAGCGGCCAAAATATGACTATCAGCGCCAAGGAGTTGTATTTAAAAAACTCTAATCTTGATAGTGCAGGAAAAATAACTTTTGACTCGAATAAACCATTAATTATTACTGCTGGAGGTAATGCTACTTTTATTTCTAAAGGCGATTTTGGTTCTGATTCGGACGTGAATTACATATTGCCGACCAGTGGTCAATCTAGTTATGGAAATGTCTTTGGTAGTACCAATGCGAAATCTTTTGCTTCGGAAGATAATATTCAAGCTATAAAAAACAATCCGCTTAATTTAACAATTAACGGTAAAAATGTAAGTATAAATATCCCGCAAGGCTCCAACGCCTTTTTAAATTTAACAGAAAGTAATCAATCTCAAGCGATTCAAGCCAATGCGGTTACAGTTTTGACCAAGCCGCTTGAATTACCAGTGATTCCGCCTGATCCCTGCGGGGCAGGTAGTTCTTTAGAGCTCAAGAATAGTAGCGGTGTAATTCCGTTCTTGGCAGATTTTCTATCATTTTCGGTATTTCCATCCAGTCAATATGTAAAAAATACTCAACATGAGTCTGAAGCCACATTATTAGCTATGAATGATACTGCAAAAGCAAAAGCCGGTTCATGCGGTAAAGGTTAAGACGATGCAAATACCAAAATTGAAGAATAAAATCACGGCTAAGTTTTTAATTAATACTATTCATTGTCATAATTTAACTGTCGAAAAGAGTATACAGTTTCATAAGTCTGTAGCATTGGCTATGTTGACGTTATCAATGGTTAGCTTTCCAATGTTAGTGAATGCACAGGATGCAGCGAATCTACCATTGATTAGTAGTGATCCAACTAAATCTCAACCAGTTGAATCCTATCGGTTTAATGATAAAACCAAGCCGCAACAAAAATTTGAATTACCTAAATTACCGAAAGACACTGATACTGTAAAAATCAGTGGCTCAGTAATGGTTAACCAAGTATTTTTCTCTGGTAATACAGTATTTTCTAATCAAGAATTAGCTGGGGTTGTGGCTGACTATATTGGTCGTGATTTACGGGCAGCTGATATTGAAGCATTACGCAGAAAAATTAGTCAATATTATATAGATCATGGCTATATTAACTCTGGGGCTGTGTTAAAAAGCCAGTCATTAGCTGATGGTGCGCTAACGGTTGATATTATCGAAGGTAAATTAACCGATGTCAGACAATCAGGACAGGAAGGTTTGCCAGAAGATTATATTAAAGACCGACTCATTGCCGGTAGTGGGGAACCTTTGAATGTTAAAGATTTGCAAGATAGTTACCGTTTATTATTAGCAGATCCAATGATTCAACAGTTAAATGGTCAATTATTACCCGGGGCTCATCCTGGCGAAGCTTTGTTAGATGTCAGAGTAAAGCGTGCAAGACCTTATCAATTATATTTAGGCTCAGATAACTATCAAACCCCAGCAGTTGGTGGTTATACAGGCCGTATTGGGGGTTGGGTTGATAATTCGTTATCTTTAGGTGAAAGAATTGATGCTCAGTTCATTGTTAATGATGGTTCATTAGGTTATAACACGGGTATTAATATACCTTTAAATGCATACGATACCCGTTTTAATTTTAGATATAGTGATACTTATAGTTCAATTGTTGAAGCGCCTTTAGATAAATTAAAGATAACCAATCATATTATTGGTTTTGATGGTGGATTATCACATCCTGTTTATCGAACCTTTGCTGATGATTTTACTTTGGGTTTAAATTTCGTCGTTCGTCAAAATAGAATGCTGTTTGATAACGGTAATATTTGTCAGCCTATTGGCGGTGCAGATAAAAATTGTGATATGCAAGTGTCTGTGATGCGAATGGCTCAAAAATTTTCACATCGTGGCGATACTAATAATGTTTTGTTTTGGTCAACTTTTAATGTCGGTTTTGATGCTTTAGGTGCAACAATTAACCCAGCTGGATCAGCAAGTGCTGAATTTATGAGTTGGCTCGGGCAGGGTATGTTTATGCAAAGGCTCTGGCAAGAAGGGCCTAGTTTGGTAGTCAAAGCCAATATGCAATTAGCTGATAAACCAGTTTTATCTTTAGAGCGTTATTCGCTTGGTGGTGCTTATACAGTAAGAGGTTATCGGGAAAATACTTTTGTTCGGGATAATGGTTTTAATACCAATATCGAGATTCAATACCCTATTTTCAGTGCAGATACTCAAGAAAAAAATACACTGAATCTTGTGCCTTTCCTTGATTATGGTGGGGCTTGGAATAATGTAACAATTGATGAGAAACGGCCAGCAACAGAATATTTGTTTTCAGCTGGTTTAGGGTTTAAATGGCAGTATCATCAAATTGCTAGTGAATTTTATTGGGCACATGCCTTTACGCCAGTTAAAAACAGAACTTTAGCGAGTCATGATATTCAAGATGACGGGATTCATTTTAGAGTCAATATGAATGTTTTCTAAAAAATTAAAGGTTTTTTAATCATGAAAAAAAATAAATGGCTTGCTATAGTAGTTTTGAGTTTTATCTTGAATAATTACGTCTATTCTCAACAAGTATTTGCCTCTGACACGGCTCAAAATGCTGAGCAACTGAATTATAAAAAC
>JBEGMT010000197.1:0-5617 GCA_041182925.1 Pseudomonadota bacterium
GCAGGATAGCCGATTGGCATGTAGCCTTAGGGCGAAAAACAGGGAAGTTTTTCGTGAAACCGACATCTAAATAGCTTCGCAATGCGAAACCTTAAAAACAGACAGGCCATCAATGTTTGATGACCTTACCGCGAATGATGCGCTGCGCTATCACTTAGCAAATCCCAAATGTTGTATAAAGCCAACAAGACTCGCTTTAGAGGAATAGATATGCGAATTTTTGACTCAAGACTATCGCAAATAGTCTGCTTACTAGCCTTAGCGACTGGCTCGGCAATCGCAGCAGACCACACTACTGCCAGCATCGACAAAAGCGCCGTCAAAGCGATTGAATTTAATTTGGCTGACGATAATCTCCAGCAATTTGGTTTTAAATTATCTGCAAAAAGCATGGCCGAGCGAATCAAGGCTAATTTAACCGAATGGCGTTATCCTTTTCAGGCGATTGATGGTGCTTATTCGCACCGCTTACAAGCTCAATTAGGCAAAGTCAGTCATCAAGAAACCCCGGTAGGCTTCTCTTTTACCAGCGGTAGCTCCGATCCACGTTCACCGGATTTTCAAAAAGCCGATGTGTTACCGATTACTTGCACCCTTAGCAAAATTGGCGATGCGAAACAAACGGTTGAACAACACAGCAGCTTTGGGGTTCATCAATTTATCGATCAACCTAGCGAGGCTAAGTTGAATGATAAATTGGTCGATCAGATTAGCACCGCCTGTTTTACTTTATTAGATGATTTACGTTTGCCAACCGCCGCCGCTAACCAGTTAGACAGCAAAACCTTTAAACCGACTTGGATGCCAGAGCTGAAAGTCGAGGTCAAGCAAGTGCCGGTGGTTAACAGCACTAACCTTGATGCTGGCGCTCAATCAACTAACGAAGAAACCCGCAAAGAGATTATTATTCACAACCAAGGTACGCCGCTGATTTTGAACTTTGGTCATGAGCGGCGCTGATTAAACAGACTGATTTAGGAGCATTGTGAAAGCCGGTCTTTATAAAAACATCGCTAAAGTCAGGCGTGATTACAATGGCTTGGTGGCTAATGAAACTTTAGAAGATTACGCCTTACGCTATGCGCCGCGCAGCTTTCGGAAGTGGTCTGGGTTTCGGGTGGCCAATACAGCATTTGGTTCAACCTCGTTCTTGGTACTAGAGGCAATTGGCGGTTTTTTATCGATAAATTACGGTTTTACCAATGCTTGTTGGGCGATTTTAATTGTCGGCTTGGTGATTTTTATCACCAGCTTGCCGATTAGTTATTACGCGGCCCGTTATCATATTGATATTGATTTGCTAACTCGAAGTGCTGGGTTTGGCTACATTGGCTCGACTATCACATCCTTAATTTACGCTTCGTTTACCTTTACCCTGTTTGCTTTAGAAGCCTCGATTATGTCGCTGGCTATCGAACTGTATTTTCATATCCCGTTAGCGATTGCTCACGTTGTCAGCGCAGTGATTGTGGTGCCATTGGTGACGTTTGGGGTCACGACTATCAGCCGCATGCAGTTATGGACACAGCCGATTTGGTTGCTGTTGCTAATTGCACCTTATGTCGCGGTGGTGATGCGCGAACCCGAGGCTTTGCTGACGTTAAACAGTTATTTCTGGATTGCCAGCAGCGGCCAAGGTTTTGATTGGTTGTTGTTCGGTACTGCAACCACGATTGCTTTTTCGATGGTGGCGCAGATTGGCGAACAAGTCGATTTTCTACGATTTATGCCCGATCAACAGCCGGGAAAAGCTTGGCGCTGGTGGTTGGCGATGTTGTCGGCTGGGCCGGGTTGGATTGTGTTTGGGGTGATTCGGCAAATTTCTGGCGCGTTGTTGGCGCATTTGGCGATTCGTCATGGGATTAGTTATCAGCACGCCCACGAACCGACGCAAATGTATTTAGTCGCCTATCAACAATTGTTTGAAAATCCGCAATGGGCGATGGCAGCGACCACTTTATTTGTGGTGTTAAGCCAGATTAAGATCAATGTCACCAATGCTTACGCCGGTTCTTTGGCTTGGTCAAATTTCTTTTCACGCGTCACACACAGCCATCCCGGACGGGTGGTGTGGTTGTTGTTTAATGTCTTGATCGCCTTGTTGTTAATGGAGTTTGGCGTATTCGGCGCGTTGGAAAAAGTGCTGGGCTTGTTTTCCAATATGTCGATTGCTTGGATTAGCGCGGTTGCTGCTGATTTAATGATTAACAAACCGTTGGGATTAAGTCCGAAAAAAGTTGAATTTAAACGCGCTTATTTGGCGGATTTAAATCCCGTGGGGATTATTGCTACCTTTACCGCTTCGGTGGTGTCGATTTTGGCTTATTTGGGTTTGTTTGGCGAATACCCGAAAGCCTTTTCAGCGTTTATTGCTTTGATAATGGCATTTATTTTAGTGCCAGCTATCGCTTATTTTGGCAGTAAAAATCATTATCTGGCCAGAGATGGTGAGGCTGAGCAAGCCATTGATAAAACCTGTTCGATTTGTGAAAACGGCTTTGAGCATGAAGATTTAGCGCATTGTCCGGTTTATGCCGGCAGTATTTGTTCTTTGTGCTGTACTTTGGATGCGCGTTGTTTAGATGCCTGTAAAACCGGTTTTCGGTTTGATGATTATATGCAAGGGTTGGCAGAGCGATTTTTGCCGAAGCGAATGAGTTTGAATGCACGTTTGCGGATGTTACGGTTTGCTTTGATGTTTGGCTTTTTATCGGTGTTGACCGGGATTTTTGTCAGCATTATTTATTATCAAGATTTATTGTCAGTTCGGCATAATTTGGCTAGTTTTGATTTGTTAGTGAATAACTTTCTCAAAATTTATGCTTCTTTACTGGTGTTTATTGGTTTGTGTACATGGTGGCTGATTTTAAATGCCGAAAGTCGGCGCGTGGCGCTGGAAGAAACCTCTAAACAAACCCAATTGTTATTGCAGGAAATTGAAGAACACAAAAAAACCGATCTAAAACTCCAGCAAGCGATACACATGGCCGATACCGCCAATCAAGCCAAAAGTCGCTTTTTAAGTAATATGAGCCACGAAATTCGCTCGCCGTTGAATAGCATTGTTGGTTATGCGCACATTTTGCATCAAGACCCAACGATTCCCGAGCATCGCCGACAAGCGGTTGAGACCATCAAGCGTAGTGGTGAGCATTTAAGCTCGTTGATTGAAGATATTTTGGACATTGCTCGAATTGAAGCGCGTAAGTTTGAACTGAAATATCAGGCCATTAATTTTTCTAATTTTATTGAACATTTAGTCAACACCTATAAAGAGCAAGCTGAAGATAAAGGCTTGAGTTTTAATTGTCATATTGTCAGCACTTTACCGCAGCGGGTGCGTGGCGATGAGAAGCGGGTAGGGCAGATTTTGATTAATCTGTTAAGCAACGCGATTAAGTTTACTTCGCAGGGTGAAATCACGTTACGCATCAGTTACAGCGGCGGGGTGGCCACTTTTTATGTGATTGATACCGGGCGCGGGATTGATGAAAAACAGCTACAGCAAGTGTTTCAGCCGTTTACGCGTTTAAATACCGCGACCGGTAATGCGGTGGCGGGTAGTGGTTTAGGGTTAACTATCAGTAAGATTTTGACCGAGGTAATGGGCGGCGAGTTGACTGTCACCAGTCAATTGGGGCATGGTTCGACGTTTGCGGTGCGCTTGTTATTACCGAGTTTGGCAATCAACACCGAACAAAGCAGCGAGTTGCCGGTGATTGGTTATCAAGGTGTGCGGCGCAAAATTTTGGTGGTTGATGATCAGCGTGAGCATCGCCAATTATTAATCGCAATTTTGGAACCTTTAGGGTTTCAAATTAGCGAAGCCAGTTCCGGCGAGTCCTGTTTATTAAAAGTGCAGCATGAAAAGCCGGATTTGATTTTGTTGGATATTTCCATGACTGGGATTAGCGGCATCGAAACCACCGCCGCTTTGCGGCAACAAAAATTGACCATGCCGATTTTGATTTTAAGTGCCAACGCTTATTCCAGTGATCGGGTAGCGGCTTTAAATGCTGGTTGTAATGAATTTTTAGCAAAGCCGCTGAAGGTGCCAGAGCTGTTAGATATGCTTAAACAATATCTGGCTTTAACTTGGTTATATCAACCACCGATTGAGCCCGAGATTAAATCGGTGGTGGTGAATGCAATGGCAATTCCACCGGCTGAATTGGTTCAGGCTTGTATTGATTATGTGCGGATTGGCGATTTACTCGCTTTAAAGCAAACCGCTGATAAACTCGCCGCTAGTGATCCGCAATATGCTGTGTTTTTCGCCAAACTGAAAAGCTTGGCGAATGAGTTTAAAGTGGGTGAAATACGTAAATTATTAAACATCAGTAGACAGGAGTCTTAGTGAATCAGGCATTACCCGCTAACAATGGCACGGTGTTAATTGTTGATGACACGCCAGCCAATTTGGCTTTGTTATCCGATACCTTATCCGAAGCCAATTATCGCGTGTTAGTCGCCACCGATGGTTATTCGGCGATTGAGCAAATTCAATTTATCAAGCCCGATATTATTTTGCTGGATGTGATGATGCCGGGGATTGATGGTTTTGAAACCTGCAAACGCTTAAAAGCCAATCCCGCCAGTGCTGAAATACCGGTGTTGTTCATGACCGGTTTAAGTGAGCTGGATGATTTGTTGCGTGGTTTTAGTGAAGGGGCTTTGGATTACATTGTTAAGCCGATTCGTCCGGCGGAAGTGTTGGCGCGGATTGAAGTGCATCTTAGCCAAACTCGTAATCGCTTGCGTGCTGAGCGTTTATTGCAACATGTCGATTTCGCGGCCATTTCTGTCAATGCTCAAGGTAGGATAGGTTGGCTAACCCCAGCTGCTGAACAATGGTTGATTGAGTTAAATCAGCAACAAGCAGAGCCAGAATCATTAGTTGCGGTGCAGGATTTGTTACCGGCTAAAGTGCTGGATTGTTTCCAAAATTGGTTACAGCGCTTGGCGAAATTGGGTGGCGATGCCGCTGATTTTAAATTGGCTTCGGGGTTTAGTTTAAGCATTAGTCCGTGTGAGCATGCCGATGAGTATTTGTTGTTATTACAGCGTGAGGATGCGGAATGGACGCCAGAAGTGCTGCGCGAAAAACTCAAACTTACCTTTCGCGAGGCGGAAATTTTGATGTGGATTGCTCGCGGTAAAACCAATAAGGAAATTGGCATCATTCTCGACACCAGCCCCAGAACTGTTAACAAACATTTAGAGCATATTTTCGAGAAACTCGGCGTTTCTACCCGCGCCGCTGCGGTGGCGATGGTGTTGCAGAAGGCTTAATGGAGGGCGGGTAACATTACTTGCGCTCTTTTTTAAGCTTAGACTCGCATTTTTTCTTACAGAATTTCTTTTTCAAGCCGCCATATTTTGTGCATTGGGCTTCGCAGATACTGCTGTCGGATGGTGGGGCGATATGGGTGGAAAAGGCTGGGGTTATTATGGACTCAGGGCTGGCGGTTTGTTCGGTTTCGTCGCTATCATCCCAAAAAGGCATGTGAAACGCACAACCGGTGGTGTTGATTAACAAACTAAAGATTAAAACTTGAGTAAATCGCGTTTTCATAGCAAATCATTCCTTGGTTAGCCTAGTGCTATAGTAATGCAA
>JBEGMT010000198.1:0-10283 GCA_041182925.1 Pseudomonadota bacterium
GATAAAATTGTTGGTCCAGGCAATATTTATGTCGCCACTGCGAAAAAGTTGGTATTCGGCCAAGTCGGTATCGACATGATTGCCGGCCCTTCAGAAATTTTGATTATCTGCGATGGTTTGACTAATCCTGATTGGATTGCGATGGATTTATTCTCACAAGCTGAACACGATGAAAATGCCCAAGCGATTTTAATTAGCGATAACGCTGAATTTTTGAATCAAGTAGAAGCCAGTATTAACAAGCTACTGCCCGAAATGGAACGCAGTGAGATTATTCAAGCTTCGTTGATCGGTCGCGGTGCGTTGATCAAAGTCAATGACTTACAACAAGCCGCCGAAATGACCAACCGGATTGCGCCAGAACATTTGGAATTATCGGTTGCAGAACCGCAATTGCTTTGCGATCAAATCCGCAACGCCGGTGCGATTTTCTTAGGTCGTTACACAGCAGAAGCGCTGGGGGATTACTGTGCTGGCCCTAACCATGTTTTACCGACTTCAAGCACTGCGCGTTATTCATCACCACTCGGTGTTTACGATTTCCAAAAACGCAGTAGCTTGATTAATTGCTCAGCAGCAGGTGCTCAACAACTGGGAAAAATCGCTTCGGTATTAGCGCGCGGCGAAAGCCTAACTGCTCATGCTCGTTCAGCTGAATTTAGAATCTAATTTGCTAAAAAGGCAGAATCGTTGACTTTGCCTTCCATCTTTTGCCTTTTATAGCCATGTCAAACTCAATCGCCAATCGCCTTTTTCGCCCAGAAGTTTTAGCCATGTCGGCTTACAAGGTCGCTGATGCCAAGAACCTTATTAAGCTGGACGCAATGGAAAACCCTTATTGTTGGCCAGAAGCGATTAAAGCTGAATGGTTGGCCAGCATAAAAGACTGTGCAATCAATCGCTATCCTGACCCAGAAGCCCAAGCTCTAGCCATTGCTTTGCGTAACAGCAATCAAATTCCCGAACGGTCCGGCTTATTACTCGGCAATGGTTCTGACGAAATCATCCAGATTTTATTAATGGCTTTGCAAGCTGATGCCAGTGTTTTAGCACCTGAGCCAGGCTTTGTGATGTACAAGCAAGTCGCTCAAAGCTTAGGTTTGCGTTATATCGGCGTGCCTTTATTGGCGGAAAGTTTTGATTTAGATATGCCGGCCATGCTTGCTGTCATTGAAAATCAACAACCAGCGTTAATCTTTCTGGCTTATCCCAATAATCCAACCGGTAATTTATTTAAAGCTGACGATATTTTGACCATCATCAAGGCCAGCACAGGTTTAGTAGTGGTTGATGAAGCTTATGCGCCGTTTGCTGATGCCAGCTTTATCGATCAACTTGGCAATTATGAAAACTTGTTGGTGATGCGTACCGTGTCTAAGTTAGGATTAGCGGGGTTGCGCTTAGGTTTCTTAGCGGGTTCTCCGGCTGTAATTACCGAGCTAAACAAAATCCGCCTGCCCTATAACATTAACAGTCTGACTCAAGCCACCGCGACATTCGCTTTAAATCACAGCGATTTTCTTTTGCAACAAACCCAACAAATTCGCCAGCAACGCCTGTTGATGATGGATGCTTTAAGCTCATTTAAAAACCTAAGCATTTATCCTAGCGCCGCTAACTTTATTTTGATTAAAACCCACGAAATTAACGCTGACCAAGTGTTTATTTCCTTGAAAAATCAAGGGGTGTTGATTAAAAACCTATCAGCACAAGGTGGCTTATTAAGCAATTGTTTACGCATTACCATCGGCACAGCCGATGAAAATCAAAGTTTGTTAAACGCATTAACCGTAGCCCTTAATCCGTCATAAACCCCACGCCTATTGACTTAGTTAGCCAATAACAGCTTCTATAAACACGGTCAGTAGGGTATATTTGCCAAAAATTATAATAAATTGATGCGCTTTTTAAGGCATCAAGCTAACACAGGAGCTTCACTCATGATCCAAGAAGGCGTCGATAAATCAAAACGCCAGTTTCTAACCACGGCTTTATCAGTGGTTGGCGCGGTGGGGACAGGTTATCTGGCTGTCCCCTTCCTTTCTCAAATGCAACCAAGCGCGAAAGCGATGGCAGCGGGAGCTCCTGTTGAAGTCGACATTAGCAAAATGGAAGCAGGCCAGTTAATCCGTATCGCATGGCGCGGCAAACCAGTTTGGGTACTTAACCGTACACCGGAAGTTTTGGCGACACTAGTGACATTGGATAGCAAACTGGCTGACCCACAATCCGCAGAGTCAAATCAGCCCGAGTTAAGTAAAAACTCTTTGCGCTCTATCAAACCTGAAATTTTTGTCGCTGTTGGTCTTTGCACCCATTTAGGTTGCTCTCCGACTTTCCGCCCAGAAGTTGCCCCCAACGACTTAGGTCCTGATTGGAAAGGTGGCTTTTTCTGTCCTTGTCACGGTTCTTGGTTTGACCTCGCTGGTCGTGTTTATCGCGGTGTTCCAGCCCCAACCAATCTTGAAGTTCCTCCTTACCGTTACATTACAGACACCCTCATTATCATCGGCGAAGACAGCGAGGCATCTAAAGCATGAAACAAAGACTAAACCAATGCTCAGAGTGGTTTTTAGAGCGCTTTCCACTCTCCGATCTCTGGAACGAACACATGGCGCACTACTATGCGCCTAAAAACTTCAATATCTGGTACTTTTTTGGCTCATTAGCCTTGTTTGTGCTGGTTAACCAGTTCATTACTGGTATTTTGTTGACCATGAACTATAAACCTGACGCAAAATTGGCATTCGACTCAGTCGAATACATCATGCGTGATGTGCAATGGGGCTGGTTAGTTCGCTATATGCATTCAACCGGTGCATCAGCGTTCTTTATCGTCGTCTACCTGCATATGTTCCGTGGTTTACTGTACGGTTCATTCAAACAGCCGCGTGAGCTGATTTGGATTTTCGGGATGCTGATTTTTGTTTGCTTGATGGCAGAAGCTTTTATGGGCTATTTGCTACCTTGGGGACAAATGTCTTACTGGGGTGCTCAGGTTATTATTTCGCTATTCAGCGCGATTCCAGTGATTGGTGATGAGCTGTCATTGTGGGTTCGTGGTGATTACGTTGTTTCTGACGCAACCTTAAACCGTTTTTTCGCTTTCCACGTTATCGCAGTGCCTTTAGTGCTATTGATTTTAGTGTTCTTACACATCGTTGCTTTGCATGAAGTGGGTTCAAATAACCCCGATGGTATCGAAATTAAAGAAAACACTAACTGGCAAGGTAGACCGTTAGACGGTATTCCTTTCCACCCCTACTACACTGTGAAAGATATTGTTGGCGTTGGTGTCTTCATGTTCTTCTTCGCGGTAGTGATTTTCTATATGCCGGAAATGGGCGGTTTCTTCTTGGAACACGCTAACTTTATCCCAGCTGACCCACTGAAAACCCCAGAGCACATTGCACCGGTTTGGTATTTCACACCGTTCTACGCAATTTTACGTGCAGTCCCTGATAAATTTGCGGGGGTTATTGCGATGGGTGGTGCTATCGTCGTATTGTTTATCTTACCTTGGTTAGATCGTAGTCCGGTTAAATCAATCCGTTACCGTGGCGGCATGTTCAAAAAAGCCTTATTGCTATTCGTGATCAGCTTTATCGGTTTAGGCTATTTGGGCACCCAACCTGCCACCCCCGTAGCAACCAACATTGCAAGAATTTTCACTGCAATCTACTTTGGCTTCTTCCTGTTAATGCCTTTGTATACTCGCTGGGAAAAAACCAAACCACTTCCTGAACGCTTAACTGAGCAACGTACCCTTGAAGACCGCATTCCTGATGCAATCGCCTTATTCAACGAAGTCACTGTCGCTGAACAATCGACCAATGCAGAAGGCGCAACTGTTACTCAAAGAAGGCCGAATCCAGCAGGCATTAAAGCTGTGCTGTTTCGATTTGCTAAAAACTTAAAAGAAAGCCTCGATTAAGCTATGAAAACAATAATAACTACTCTTTTGTTGTTGCTGTCTCTGAGCGCACATGCCAGCGGTGGTGACGTTAAACTGGAATCAGCCGATATTGATTTGTCGGATACTGCTTCCTTGGAACGTGGCGCAAAACATTTCGTCACTTACTGTTTAGGTTGCCATGCGGCAAAACACATTCGTTATAAACGTATCGCTTTAGATTTACATTTAGACGAAAGTGAAATCCTGAAAAATGTGGCGCCACAAGGTGCTGGCATTTACGACCAAATGCATTCGGCAATGAACGGCCACGATGCTGAAAAATGGTTTGGCACCACGCCACCAGACTTATCCTTGATTGCTCGCTCTCGCGGGGCTGATTGGTTGTATAGCTATTTGAAAGGTTTTTATGCCGATAAAAGTAAACCAACCGGTGTTAACAACTTAGTCTTTAAAGATGTCGCGATGCCTAACGTGTTTTGGCAACAGCAAGGTACACAAGCCGCTATGATCAAAAATATTGATGGCCACGATGTTGTTACCGAATTAAAGCTTGAAGAGCCTGGTCAAATGTCACCTAAAGAGTTCGACCATATGATCAACGACTTAGTCAACTTCTTGGTCTACGTGGGCGAACCGGTTCAATTAGAAAGACAAACAATGGGCAAATATGTTCTATTCTTCTTGTTAATGATTATTGCATTAGCTTATTTGCTGAAAAAAGAATATTGGAAAGACGTTCACTAAGTCTTCAATTAAGCGGAACGCCAACCAGCGTTCCGCGCTTTTCCCTCCGTTTTGCCACACCCAGCAGCTCCCCAAATCGACAATTAACCATGATACAATTCGGCTCGTTCTGACCCCCGTTAATTAAGAGGTTATTCTTCGTGGCAAACATCACTAGCCGAAAATCCGCAATGACTCTTTTTACATCGTCGACTTGCATTTTGAGCCATTGTGCTCGTTTGGTCGTTCATGAAAAAGCTGTTCCTGCTGATATTGAGTTTTTTGACCCTAACAATCCGCCAGAAGATTTACGTGAACTTAATCCGAATGGTAATTCACCTACATTTGTTGAACGTGATTTAGTTTTGTACGATGCTCGCATCATCATGGAATATTTGGATGAGCGTTTTCCGCATCCTGCTTTACATCAAATGGATCCAGTATCTCGGGCCAATGCGAGAATGCTGATTAAACGCATCGATCAAGAGTGGTATAGCTTATTAGACGAAATTCTAACTTTGGGCGACAAAAAGAACAGTAAACAAAAGAAAATGCTCAAAGAAAGTTTGCTTGCAGCAGCACCAGTCTTTGAAGCAACCCCTTATTTCATGAGCGAAGAATACTCAATGATTGATTGCGTGATGGCGCCATTTTTATGGCGTTTACCTAGCGTTGGTATCGACATTATCAGTTTGGGTAAAGGTATCACCGCATACTCTAATCGCTTGTTCAGTAGAAAAGCTTTTCAAGACAGCTTGACCACTGAAGAAAAAAATATGATGCCAATCAGCAAATGACACCATTAAAACCTTATTTACTTCGCTCCATTTATGAATGGATAGTCGATAACGACCTGACCCCCCATTTATTAGTTAATGCCGAATATCCGAACGTTAACTTACCAACCGATTATGTTGAAGATGGACGAATTGTCTTGAATATTCGACCATCTGCAATTCAGAGTTTATTGCTAGGTAATCAAGACATTCAATTCGATGCCCGTTTTTCAGGCAAATCAATGCGTATCAAAGTCCCTTGCAAAGCTGTATTAGCAATTTATGCTAAAGAAAATGGCCGCGGTATGTTCTTTGACCCAGATGAAGTCGAAGAAGAGGATGACACACCGCCACCACCGCCACAACGTCCACAATTACGCGTCGTTAAATAACACGTTTAATTTTGAGCATTCAAATAAATAACATTCATGTACAGCGAAGCTGAAATTATCGAACGTCTCAGTCACGAGCTACCGCACTGGTATTATGAAAATGGTTGGATTCGCCGCAAAATCAAAACCAGTGGCTGGAAATCGACGTTAATGGTGGTCAATACCATTGGTCATCTGGCAGAAAAAGCTTGGCACCATCCTGATTTAACTGTTTCCTATGCGTTTGTGATCGTCAAATTAGTCACTCACGCTGAAAAAGGCATTACTGACAAAGACTTTGCCTTAGCTAAAAAAATTGAAGAGGTCGTGATGTGGGATGCAGCGGAAAGCTCCGCCGGCATTTTAGAAGGCACTCCGGACGATCCCCGTTTTAAATACATAAAAAAAGATTGAGGACAGCAGCATGACTGAAATCACAGAGATACCCAGCCCGTTTTGCGGTATCGGCAGCGATGACTTAAGCATACAAGTAGATGGTGTAAAGCTTAAAGTCACAGCGAATGGTTGCGCGGTAAACACCCCTGCTTTTGAGCAAGCCATCACTGACACTCACCCCAGCATTGCTGGTCAACCAGTGAGTTTGGCGGAAGCGGTCGCTAAAGCTGCGCAAATTCTCTGCGACACCCAACAACCAGTGATAGGAGGCTGTGCAACTGACGTCAACGGTATGAGAGCGCTATTAGCAGTGGCTGATAAAACCGGTGCAGTGGTCGATAACCTTAACTTTAATGTTGCACGTCGTAATTTACTGGCTTTGCAAGATAGTGGCTGGATGAACACCACCTTGGCTGAATTGAAAAATCGCTGTGATGTTTTATTAATCGTCGGCACCGATTTAGAAGCCTTTGCGCCACGTTTTTTCGAGCGTTACTTGTGGAATCCAGAATCAATGTATTTGGCTGACACCAGCAATCGCCAAATCATTTACCTCGGCAAAGCACCATCGGCCAACGCATCAACCTCACCTGCCGGTAAAAAAGCTGAAGTTATTAGTTGTGCTGATGCCGATTTACCAGAAGTCACCGCTGTGTTATCGGCACTATTGCGTGGCAAAACTTTACAAGCTACATCAGTCGCTGGCATTGAAATATCGGCATTACAAGCAATTGTCGACCAACTCAAAGCGGCACAATACGGGGTAATTTTGTGGGGTGCAGGCGCTTTAGGTTTCGAGCAGGCTGAGCTAACCGTACAAACCTTATGTAACATTGTAAAAGACATCAACTTGCAAGGTACCCGTTGCTCTGGCTTCCCATTGGGCGGCAAAGAAGGCGACCAAACCGCCAACCAAGTTTGCGGCTGGACCACTGGCTATCCGGCTCGCGTCAACTTCGCTCGCGGTTATCCAGAATACGACCCCTATTTGTACGACACCCAAACCATGCTCAACAACGGCGAAGCCGATGCCTTAGTTTGGGTCAATGCCTTTAACGCTAATGCCTTACCACCAACAAGCGATTTACCGACGATTGTGATTGGTCGCTCAGGTATGAGTTTTGCCAAACAACCGGATGTGTTCATCCCTGTTGGCACACCAGGTATCGATCATGCTGGCCACGCTTATCGCTTAGATAACGTCGTCGCGATTAGACTAAAAAAATTACGAGACACCGGCTTGCCAAGCACTGCCGAAGTTCTCACCGCCATTGAACAAGCACTATAGGATCTCGACATGCTGACAAAACTTACAGGTGGACGCGTTTACGATCCGGCCAGCGGCATCGACGGTCAAATTCAAGACATTTACCTCCAAGACGGCAAAATCATCGATGCACCGACCGATGGTCGTCCAGTTGATCAAGAATATGATTTACGCGGCAAAGTCGTCATGTCCGGCGCGATTGATATGCATACCCATATCGGCGGCGGCAAAGGCAATATTGCCCGTACCTTGTTACCCGAAGATCACCGCTTAGATCCAGTACATCGCACCCAAATCACCCGCTCCGGTAACGGCCACGCCATGCCAAGCACCTTCGTTGCCGGTTATCGGTATGCGGAAATGGGCTATACCGCTTGTTTCGAGCCAGCGGTATTACCGATCAACGCTCGCCAAGCGCATATGGAAATGGGTGACACCCCTATCGTCGATAAAGGCGGTTATGTGATGCTGGGTAGTGATGATTTCTTGTTGCGAATGATGACCGCCAATAAAGACCAAAAAGCCATCAATGACTATGTGGCATGGACTTTAAATGCCTCAAAAGGCATCGGCATCAAAGTGGTTAACGCTGGTGGCATCAACGCCTTCAAATTTAACCAACGCAAACTGGATTTAGACGAAAAAAACAGTCATTACGACGTAACCCCACGGCAAATTCTGCAAACATTGGCAACCGCGGTTAAAGAATTAGGCGTTATTCACCCATTACACGTTCACGGCTGTAACTTAGGTGTCCCTGGCAATCTGGAAACCACCCTCAATACTATCGAAGGTATCGACGGTTTGCCAATGCACTTAACCCATATTCAATTCCACAGCTACGGCACCGAAGGCGATTTTAAATTCTCCTCTGGCGCGGCACAAATTGCTGAAGCGATTAACAAAAATCCCAACATCACAGCCGATGTCGGACAGATTTTGTTCGGTCAAACCGTAACTGCGTCTGGGGATAATATGCGCCAGCATGCAAATCACCGTTTTGCCAGCCCGAATAAATGGGTCTGTATGGACATCGAATGCGATGCTGGCTGCGGGGTTGTACCATTCAAATACAAAGATCAAAACTTCGTCAATGCCTTGCAATGGGCAATTGGTCTGGAAATTTTCCTATTGGTCGAAGACCCTTGGCGGATTTTCTTGACTACCGACCATCCAAACGGCGCACCGTTCACCAGCTATCCGCATTTAATCCGCTTGCTGATGGACAAGAGCTTCCGTAACGACATGCTGGCGACTATTCACCCAGAAGCACAAAAGATGACCACTTTAGCGTCAATTGACCGTGAATACACTTTAAACGAAATCGCCATCATGACTCGCGCTGGCGCAGCGCGAATTATCGGTTTAAAAGACCGTGGCGCATTAAGTGCAGGTAACCATGCCGACATCACCGTCTACACCGAAAATGCCGACCGCCAAACCATGTTCAGCAAGCCTGATTATGTGTTTAAAGACGGCACTTTGGTGGTAAAAGATGGCGAAGTGGTTAAAGTCACTTGGGGCACCACTCACATCGTTAAACCAGACTATGACATCTGCATCGAGAAAGACTTAAAAGCCTATTTTGACCGCTATCTGACCATGAAACTGGGCAACTTTAAAATCAGCGATGATGAAATTACAGAAGATGGACGCGGTAGCCTAACTGCTCATCCATTAAGAGGTGTAGCATGATTATTAACGGTGTAACCATCGATAAAACTTTCGCGGAAGCTTTCCCTATGAAAGCCACCCGCGCCATCATCACCGCTCAAAACGAAAAATGGGCGATGATTTCTGCCCAAGCCATGACCGGCTTTGCTACTTCTGTGATTGCTTGCGGTTGTGAAGCGGGTATCGAGCGGGTGTTAAGCCCAGACGAAACCCCAGACGGTCGCCCCGGTGTTGCGATTATGATTTATGCCATGGGCGGCAAAGGCTTGGCAAAACAATTAGAAACTCGTGCTGGACAGTGCGTTTTAACCTCACCAACTTCAGCACTTTTTGCTGGCATCGAAGGTGGCAAACCAATTCCATTAGGCAAAAACTTACGCTACTTTGGTGACGGTTTCCAGATTGCCAAAAAAATCGCTGGCAAACGCTATTGGCGGGTACCGGTGATGGATGGAGAATTCTTGACCGAAGCCACTACCGGCATGGTTGATGCCGTCGGTGGCGGTAACTTTTTAGTACTGGCTGAATCACAACCTCAAGCTTTAGCCGCTTGCGAAGCCGCGATTGAAGAAATGCGTAAAATCCCTAACGTGATTATGCCCTTCCCTGGCGGCGTAGTGCGCTCAGGCTCTAAAGTCGGTTCTAAATATCCCGCTTTGGGCGCATCGACGAATGACGCTTTCTGCCCTACTTTAAAAGGTATGACTCGCAGCGATTTATCACCCGAAATTGAATCGGTGATGGAAATTGTTATCGATGGTTTAAGCAAAGAAGACATCGATAAAGCCATGCGAGTCGGCATTCAAGCTGTCTGCGATTTAGGTGCAGCCAACGGCATTAAACGCATCAGCGCCGGTAACTACGGCGGCAAATTAGGCCCATTCCACTTTCACTTACAGGAGATCATGGCATGAGCGCGTTAACTTTTACTTTAAAACAAGCCACTGCTCAACGCATTGATCTATCACCGCTGGTCTGCCAAAACTTACAAGATTTAAGCGCAGCAGAGATTGCCGCTATCGAATTACAAAACGGTAAAAGCCGTCGCCGAGTTGACGAATTATTCGCCATCAGCGGTAGCGACGGCCAAAATATCGTGATTGCTAACAGCAACGATAAGCTCGACTTCATTGGCAAAGACTTAGCCTGCGGCAGCATTA
>JBEGMT010000199.1:0-3233 GCA_041182925.1 Pseudomonadota bacterium
ATGTCGGCAGCGGTGCCTTGCATGGGCGCATTGATGGCGGTGCGCTCAGCGTATTGGCGTTGGGCGGCGTTGCGGGCGTTGATGTCGGGCAGATAGAGGCGGCGACCGAATAAGGTTTCCACATAGCCATTTTGTTTGGCTTGTTCGCGGATGTCGTCCATGTACTGTTTTACCCCAGGGTAACGCTCAAAGTACAAGTTGATATAGGCTTGGGCTTTGTCGCGCGGCAAACCTAGTTGTTTGGCTAAGCCAAATGCTGACATGCCGTAAATTAGGCCAAAGTTAATCGCTTTGGCGGAGCGGCGTAAATCGTTGGTGACGCTGTCTAATGGCACATCAAACACTTCGGCGGCGGTAGCGCTATGCACATCAATGCCTTGCGAGAAAGCGGCCAACAAGCCGGCATCGCCTGATAAATGCGCCATAATCCGCAGCTCAATTTGAGAATAGTCGGCGGCAACGATTTTATAACCAGGCGCGGCGATAAAGGCTTGGCGGATTTTACGGCCTTCTTCGCTACGAATCGGAATGTTTTGTAGATTGGGATCGGACGAGGATAAACGCCCTGTCGCGGCTACCGCCTGATGATAAGAAGTATGCACGCGACCGCTTTTATGATTGACCTGTTGCGGCAGCTTATCGGTGTAAGTGGATTTGAGTTTGCTCATGCTGCGGTGATCGAGAATCAGCTTGGGCAACGGGTAGTCCAGCGCCAGCTCTTGCAATACCGATTCGTCAGTCGATGGCTGGCCTTTGGGGGTTTTCTTTAGTACTGGCAGATTTTGGCGTTCAAACAAGATTTCTTGAATCTGTTTTGGCGAGCCAAGATTAAACGTCGAGCCCGCTAAATCATGGGCTTGTTGCTCAATACCGACCATGCGATTGGCTAATTCCAAGCTTTGTTGATCAAGCATCGCGCTGTCGATGAGTACGCCATTGGCTTCAATTTTGGTTAATACATCAACCAACGGCATTTCGATCTTTTGATACAACGCCCATAAACTGGCTTGCCGTTGTAATTGTTGCGATAAGGTTTGGTGTAAGCGCAGGGTGATGTCGGCATCTTCACAAGCGTATTCAGCCGCGGTTTCGATAGCGACTTCTTGGAAACCAATTTGTTTAGCGCCTTTGCCAGCGACGTCTTCGTAATGAATGGTTTCGAGGCCCAAATAATGCTTAGCCAAATCATCCATATTGTGGCGGGTGGCGGTGCTATTGAGGACATAGGATTGCAGCATGGTGTCATGGGCAATGCCGCGTAATTGAATGCCGTGGTTGGCTAACACATGGGCGTCGTATTTTAGATTTTGGCCTAGTTTGGCTTGGTTGGCATCTTCTAATAACGGCTTTAAGGCGGTTAATACCGCTTCTCGATCTAATTGCGCTGGCACATCCGGATAATCATGCGCTAAGGGCAGATACGCGGCTTGACCAGCTTGTACAGCAAACGAGACGCCGACAATTTGCGCATCGCTATAATTGAGACTGGTAGTTTCAGTATCGAAAGCAAAAAGCTCGGCTTGTTGTAGCTTAAGCAACCAAGTATCGAAATCCGCTTGGCTGAGAATGGTTTGATAGTCTTTGTTGATTGGCGCACTCGGCTGTTGCGGTGCTTCGGTTTTGGCAACCGGAGCAGAGGGGGCAGTCACGTCACCGTTTAAGATTTTCAACCAACTACTAAAACCCAAGCTACCCAATTGCTGTTTCAAGGCGGCAATATCGGGCTCGCGGCGCTTTAAATCATCCAAACTGTAATGCAAAGCCACATCACATTTAATCGTCGTCAACTCGCGTGACAAAGGCAATTGGCTCAAACAAGCACGCAGGTTTTCGCCAATCTTGCCTTTCACTTGCTCAGCATTAGCGATTAAATTGTCCAAGCTACCGTATTCTTGCAACCATTTGGCAGCAGTTTTTGGACCGACTTTAGGCACGCCGGGAATGTTATCCACGGTGTCGCCCATCAAGGCTAGGTAATCAATAATCTGCTCTGGCTGCACACCAAATTTTTCGACCACCCCTTGCACATCCATTTTGGTGTTGGTCATGGTGTTTTCTAAGCTGATATGCTCGGTCACCAACTGCGCCATGTCTTTGTCGCCAGTGGAAATAATCACCTTAAAACCTTGGCGTTCGGCATTTTGCGCCAAACTACCCAGCACATCATCAGCTTCAACGCCATCCTCGATAATCAACGGCAATCCCAAGCAGCGAATCAGCTCATGTAACGGGGCAATTTGTACTCGCAACTCATCGGGCATCGGTGGTCGATGGGCTTTGTATTGATCGTACAAATCATGGCGAAAAGTCTTACCTGGCGCATCAAATACTACGGCGAAATACGGCGTGTTGTAGTCATTTATCAATTTACGCAGCATATTTGAAACGCCATAAACCGCATTGGTGGGTTGGCCTTGAGCATTGGTCAAAGGCGGTACAGCATGAAAAGCACGAAATAGAAACGACGAGCCGTCGATTAAAATCAGTTGATTTGGAGGAGTATCGGACATGTTAATTGCCAGTATCGGTAAGGTGCGGCAACGATACAGGGGCAAGAGACGAGCTGCAAGCGGCGAAGCTAGTTAATCAGAGAAATTCAGCTTAACTAGCTCGGCATTCTAAATTTATTAAGGCAATTTATCGATTTCGGCGACTTTTTCAAAATCAGCGCCAACACTGATAATAAAACTGGTCACTTGTTCGATAGTCATTTCAGACTTGATAACTTTCGATTCATGAACAATCACCGCAAAGCCGGACGTCGGATTAGGCGAAGTTGGCACGAACAACACATAACGATCGTCGGTTTTGTTAGTCACATAAGCAGGTACCCAAATACCTTCTTTTGGATATTCGACATATACCACTTCGCGCGGCTCTTGTAGCTCATGACCAGCAATCATATTCACCAGCTTTTTAGTGACGCGGTAAATGGTACTTAACAGCGGAATCCGGCCAATCAAGCTTTCAAAGGCAGCGATAATCGAAAAACGCCCTGAACTAACCCGATGCCCAACATAGGTAATCATCGCGAAACTGGCCGCAAATAGCAGAAAGGTAATTAGATAGTTATCGGAGTAACCATAAACGAACTGGAATAAATCGCTTAAACGGTCTTTGACGAATAATACGATTTCCAGAATCACTACCACAGGTATAAACGCTAATATCCCGAGTAATGTGTAATTAAGCATTGTTTTCATAATCCACCCTTTTTATTTATTGTTGTTAAG
>JBEGMT010000200.1:0-2864 GCA_041182925.1 Pseudomonadota bacterium
ACCGCGCAGCGCGACGAACTCGAACAACAACTGCAAATTTTATTGCTACCCAAAGACCCCAACGACAACCGCAACGTCTTTTTAGAGGTTCGCGCCGGTACGGGTGGCGATGAAGCGGCGATTTTTGCTGGTGATTTAGCGCGTATGTATCAACGTTATGCAGAAAGAATTGGCTGGAGCACCGAAATTATTAACGAAAATCGTAGTGAATTGGGCGGTTTTAAAGAGATCATCATGCGGGTCAGCGGCCAAAACGTGTATTCACAATTAAAGTTCGAATCCGGCACCCACCGCGTACAACGTGTACCCGCCACCGAATCGCAAGGCCGCGTCCACACCTCAGCTTGTACCGTGGCGATCATGCCGGAAGTCGATAGCGTCGATGAAATCGACATCAACCCTGCCGACCTAAAAATCGACACCTACCGCGCATCCGGTGCTGGTGGTCAGCACGTTAACCGAACCGAATCAGCGATCCGTATCACCCACATCCCAACCGGCGTCGTTGTCGAATGTCAAGACGAACGTTCGCAACATAAAAACCGCGCCCGCGCCATGTCGGTATTACAAGCCCGCTTATTGGCCGCCGCGCAAGAAAAACAACAAAGCGAACAATCGGAAAACCGTAAATTACAAGTCGGTAGCGGCGACCGTTCCGAACGGATTCGCACCTACAACTACCCACAAGGCCGCCTCACCGATCACCGCATCAACTTAACCTTGTACAAACTGGAAGAAATCATGGAAGGCGGTTTAGAAAGCGTGATTCAGCCTTTAATCCACGAACACCAAGCCGAATTACTCACCCAACTGGGCAATGGCTAACAGCGTAACGGCCTTATTAGATCAGGCCTACCAGCAACTGGCAGCAGTATCCGACTCGGCATTGCTCGATGCTGAAGTGTTACTCTGCCACTGCCTGCATAAAAACCGTTCCTTCATCCGCGCTTGGCCTGAACACCCATTAACCGATCAGCAAGCCAGCGAATTTCTCGCCTTAATCAGCCAGCGCCAGCAAGGTGTCCCGGTTGCCTATTTAACCGGCGAACGCGAATTTTGGTCACGCTCCTTCAAAGTCAATCCCGACGTCTTGATTCCACGCCCTGACAGCGAACTATTGATTGAGCTAAGTTTGGATTTATTACCCGCAAATCAGGCCAACAAAATCATCGACCTCGGCACCGGCTCCGGTATTTTAGCCATCACTCTAGCCGCTGAACGTCTTGAGTCACAAGTCATCGCCTGTGATTTAAGCCCAGCCGCATTACGCACCGCCCAAGACAATGCCCAACAATTACAAATAAGCAACGTCCGCTTTTTAGCCTCGAATTGGTTTTCGGCAATTAACGACCGCGATTTTGATTTAGTGATCAGCAACCCGCCCTACATCGACCAACACGACCCGCATTTACAACAAGGTGATGTGCGTTTTGAACCCGACAGTGCGCTAATTAGCCCAGAAAACGGCCTGCAAGACATCCGCTTACTCGCAGACCAAGCCCGCCAACACTTAAAACCTGGCGGCTATTTACTCATCGAACACGGCTACGACCAGCAAACTGCGGTGCAAGCCTTGTTCAAGCGTTTTAACTACCAGCAAATCACCACCCACCCCGACTACGCTGGCAATCCCCGAGTGACCTCAGGACAATGGAGCCCCGCATGAACCACAACGAAATCTGTTTACCGCGCAAACTCACCAATCAATTACTGCACCTAGCCCAATTATCACCCGAGCAAGAAGTGTGCGGTTTAGTCGCTGCCGACAGCAACGGCATCCCCACCAGCTGCTACCCGATCAGCAACAGCGCCAGCACCCCAAGCAATCGCTTTCAACTCGACCCCAGCCAACAAATCGCCGCGATGAAACAAATCCGCGACAAGCAACAAAGCCTATTTGCGATTTACCATTCCCACCCAACTGCGCCAGCTGTGCCCTCAGCCACTGACATTGAACAAGCCAGCTATCCTGATGCGGTTCACTTGATTATTTCTTTGAATACCAAAGGGGTTTTAGAACTACGGGCGTTTAGAATCGCTGAACAGCAGGTGACGGAATTGGGGTTGAGTTTGATGGAGATTTGAAGGCGATTGCTTATATTTCAGATTCAGAAAAAACTAAACCCAATTCTCAACCATCAATCCCTGCACCCGCTCAAACTCCCGCAAGTTATTGGTAACTAATACTAACCCCCGACTGCGAGCTTGAGCGGCAATATGCAAATCATTCACACCAATAACCTGTCCGTTTTGTTCCAAATTCGCGCGGATATTGCCGTAATGAAAAGCCGCTGTAGCGTCATAATCTAAAACCATTAAGCGGCTACAAAAATCATCAACAACCGCTAAATTTCGCTCGGGAAATTGGCTTTTTTCTGCGCCATCGATTAACTCCGCGAAAGTAATTGCCGAAATCGCCATCCTTCCCTGTTGTTGATTAAACTTAACCAAAGCTTCAATCGGCCTGCGTTTAATCACATAAATAACAATATTGGTATCGAGTAAATATTTCAGCATTTACAGACTTTCTCGCTCAGCTTGCTGTTGGCTAGCTCGCTCAACCATAAAATCATCGCTGACAGTGGCTGCACCTAAAAAGAAACTATCCCATGTTGATTCGGCTGGACCAATGATGCGCTCTAAACCCACCACCCTCACATTCACTTTCTTAACTGTTTCAGGAAATCGCATATCGACAGGCAAACGCACCGCTTGACTGCGATTATTAGTAAATACGGTACTGATAGTCATGATTTGCCCTCCAAATTTGCTATATACATGAAGCATATCGCTTAAAGATAAAATGCGTCAATTCCGAATCATCGCCTAAAACTTAAACAGTACAATTTTTATCGCCACCATAC
>JBEGMT010000201.1:0-3232 GCA_041182925.1 Pseudomonadota bacterium
GATCAGTGACGTACTGATTTGCTCGACGGTGGTCAAGCTGTCATTGGCATTGCGACCGGTTTCTGAGGTAATGGCTTCGACCTTGTCTAACTGTTCGGTAATATTACTCAGATCTTTTTGATTGGATTTGAGGTTTTTAGACAAGTTAGCAACGTTAATTGCATGTAAGCCAGCAGATAAACGTTGTTTAATCATGAGGTGTTCTTTCTCATTCATTTGGCTTATGGCGCTATTCATGTTCTTAGCCGATTGTTTGAGATAGCCAGGCAAGCCATCTGCCAATGCGAAGCGCTCGTAATCACCTTTTGCTGCTTTTTGAAAACAGGTGTTCACTTCCTTGAAATAGGATTCCATGATGTCAAGGGTTTCATTGAGTTCCCAGGCTACCTTGCCGACCTCGCCGAGGCCAACAGTGTCGGTTACCCGATGGTGAAGTTCCCCCAGATTGGTTTTTTGTAAGACTTTTTCGATGCGTTCAACGCCTTCAATGACGCGTATGATATTTCTCCAAGCGCTGAAGGCAATCAAGGGAATAGGGGCTATCAGTAACAATCTTACCCAATTTATTTGGTCTGACATTAACAAGTAAATGACTTGAATGACGCAAAATAAGGTGATTGCAATCGCTGCATAATGCATCCGCTGGCGCAGAAAAGGGATATTGGCGCTGGTATGAGCCATATTTAAACTCCGTTGGGTTTGTATAAGTCCATGACGAGCTTGTTGTAGTTCTTGGCGCCAGATTGTGTGACGACATCAATTAAATACGCTAATGAACGATCCGGCGCTTCCTTGGTTGAATTCTGTTTCTCAATGGACAGCATTTCGCGATAGATGGGTTGAATGACTTCAATGGCTGAGCGTGGCGGATTTCTCCGGACGGAATAATAACCTTGTAATTGTCCATCTTTGTCATAGTCGGGGGTGATGTTGGCAAATACCCAATAAAACCCGCCATCGGCGCAGAGATTCTTCGCAAAGCCGAAAAACTCATCACCAGCCTTCAAGGTATTCCACATAAACCGAAATACCCCGCGCGGCATATCCGGGTGGCGGATGATATTGTGTTGTACGCCGAGCAAATCGCGTTCGGAATAACCGGCAATATGCATGAATATTCGGTTGGCATACGTGATTCTGCCGCTAATATCGGTTTTAGACACAATGAAGTCTTCTTCTGCCAGTTTCTTTTCGTCTTGCGTTGGATGGATATGAGGCTTCATGTCTCGGACCTTGAAATGAAAGGATCTGCAATTTTATGTTGTTTTGGGTCGTGCCGCAGGGAATTTGCCTTAATCAGGGATTTCTATAGCTCCGGCAGTTACATTGTCGGCATCTGGCAAAGAAGCTTGAGTTTGGTGGATGGGATACAGTCGGAATTTAGACGGCATAGGGTGGCTATGGTTGCTGGAATGAAAATAGTTTGAGGGAAGAAATGAGTGCATCTTCTTGAGGAGCTTTTAGGAATAGAGCGCTGGCGTCAATTGAAAGAAACTAAGTCAAATGCGTTGGATTTTTGACTTAGCCAAGCTATTCAGAATGGCCGAAAAAAACTGTGGTTTTGTAGCGCAACCTAAAATGATAAGCTTACCCGCTAAATTTATGTGTTCGGGTGTTTGGCCTCAAGATCTCATTACTTTGGCTGCTGGCTCTAAAAGTTGGGAATAATGGCAATTGTCTGAGGTTTGCCCGATGGTGTGTCTTTTTTTATACCCCGGTTTCGAGTTTGCTCATGACTTACTGTATTGCTGTTTCGGTCAAAGAGGGGCTGGTATTAACATCTGATTCCAGAACCAATGCCGGTATCGATAATGTCAGCGTGCATGGGAAAATGCATGCTTTACCAACCTATAACGATCGCATAATTGTTTTGCTTAGTGCAGGTAATCTGGCAACGACACAGTCGGTGCTTGATCAGATACGCCGTGACATGCAGGAAAATGCCGAATCGAATTTGAATAGTTTCAACTATCTATCCGAGGCGGCTGAGTACCTGGGTAAAGTGAGTTTGGACAAGCAGAGTCGCCACGCGAATGCGGGACAAAATGGTTTTTTTCCAGCAGCGACTTTTATTCTTGCAGGGCAAATAGGTTGCCAGTCTCATGGTGCCTATCTCGTCTACCCAGAAGGTAATTGCATCACAACATCCCCTCAGACTCCTTACCTTCAAATTGGTGAAAACAAATATGGTAAACCGGTGCTGGATCGTTTCCTGAGGCCGGAAACCACGTTATCTGAAGCAGCGCGTTGTTGTTTGATTTCTATGGATTCTACAATGAGAAGTAATGCCAGTGTCGGAGGGCCAGTAGATCTGTTGATCTATGGCAAAGACAGTCTGGCGCTCAATCGCTATTACAACTTTCCTGAAGACGACGAATATTTAATTCGCTTGCGTCGAAGTTGGCACGAAAAACTCAAGGAAAGCTTTCAAACATTGCCTCATTTCGATACGGAATCAGGATGTTATTTGCCGATAGCGAAATAGTTCTTTTTGCCCTTTCTTGGTGCGTGTTTTTTTGGGTTTGGTGCAAAGCAGTGCAATGTCAAACCGGAACCGCGCATTTCACCTAAGTCGATACCAACCTGTGTGGGCTTGTTATTCATCCTGTCGACGTTGTTAAACAACCAGCTTGATGTTGGTATGATCGTTTTTGCTTAGAGCAACACATAACCCAGATGTAGGTTGTTGCCAACGAATTATCAAGCTTGAACGGTAGGTTATGCTCATCGATTCGGGCTCAGTCCTTCTGTCTCGCAACAAACACATCCCCATCCTTACTAAATTTAGTCGCTGTACTCATTGCTCGTCACCTATTAGGCTCTCTTGATTGCTAATGGTGCTTGTCTTTATTTATTGATAATTGGTACGTTGGCACGGCTGTTGCTTGAACCTGTTAAACAGGATTCATGACGCGAGGCTGAGATGAGTGAAGGGCCCAAACAAGGTTATTTCAACGAGATGCACGCCGAAAGCGGCGCGGTGCGAGATATTTATCTCTCTTATTCACACTGGCTGGCAGAATTGCCCGAAGGGACGCTTGAGCGTAAGAGTCAGGAAGCTGAGCTATTGTTTAGACGCCTGGGCATTACCTTTGCTGTCTATGGTGAAGCGGCGGGTGCTGAAAGGCTCATTCCTTTCGACATCGTGCCACGAATTTTTGGTGCAAAAGAATGGCAGCGACTAGAAAGCGGCATTAAGCAGCGCGTTAAAGCCTTGAATGCTTTTTTACAT
>JBEGMT010000202.1:0-3874 GCA_041182925.1 Pseudomonadota bacterium
GCATCGTCAGTTAGCTTAAACAACAAATCGACAATTTCTCGTAATTGTTCAGAGGCTTTGCGGTTACGACGACGAATATCGTCAATCGAAATACTTAAGCTATCGAGAATATGTTCTCGCAAGGCCTGAGCAATGGCTTGTTTAGTTTTGAAAAATTGGTTCAGGCCGTTAGCAGTGTTGATACCAGCAGCGTCTTTAATTTCCGGTAATGAAGTATTGAAATAGCCTTTTTGGGCGAAAAGTTTTAGGGCTGCCTGTAAAACCTGGTCTTGAGTGACGGTTTTAATCGGCGTAGATACGGTTTCTAGTTGTAATTCTTGTTCTTGTTCCATGCTTTTGTTTACAGCTTTACCTGCTGTTTGCTCTCTAAATTTTGTGCGTAGTTTTGGGGGCTACGGTTTTTGTTATTCTCTAATAGTCGATAAAGCGGCAATCAGATAATTGACCATCGACCAAAGCGTTAAAATGGCCGAAATGTATAACAGCCAGTAGCCTATCTGATTGATAGGTAAACCAAATAAATCATCATGGTACAAAAGAAAGCCAATTGCTGTCATTTGTGTGGTAGTTTTCCATTTGCCTAATTGTGATACTTTGACTTTGGCGCGTTGACCAATTTCAGCCATCCATTCACGTAAAGAAGCAATGGTAATTTCTCTGCCAATGATCACCGCTGCAGGTACGGCTAAATATGCACTTGCTTCCGCTTGCACCACTAAAATTAGTACAAACGCCACCATTAATTTATCGGCAACTGGGTCTAAAAAAGCCCCAAAAGGGGTTTCAAGGTGCATTTTTCTCGCCAGATAACCATCCAACCAATCCGTAAAACCAGCAATAATAAATATAATAGTGCAAGTAATCCGCGCATGTTCCCAAGGCAAATAAAACACAACCGCCAAAAAAGGAATTAATACAATTCGCAGTAAGGTTAGGTAGGTGGGTAGAGTAAATTTAATTGCCATCTTGGTGGTGGAAAGTATCGTAAATTCGTTGTGCCAATTGCCGACTAATGCCCTCAATACTGGCCAGTGCATCGACACTTGCGCCGGATACTCCTTGTAAACCGCCGAATTGTTTTAATAAAAGTTGTCGGCGTTTGGGGCCCAGACCGGCGATATCTTCCAACACCGATTTGTTCTGAGCTTTGCCACGACGCTGACGGTGGCCAGTAATCGCAAACCGATGTGCTTCATCGCGAATATGTTGAATCAGCAACAAGGCTGCGGCATTAGGCGTTACATCTAAGGGCTGATCTTGATCTGGTAAAATAATTTTTTCCATGCCAGCTTTTCGATCAGGGCCTTTTGAAACGCCAACTATCATAACATTGTTTATATCTAATTCTGCCAAAGCCTTTTTAGCTTCAGCAACTTGGCCTTTACCGCCATCGATTAATAAAATGTCCGGTGCAAGGTGTTCGCCTTGTTTTAAGCGCTTAAAACGGCGAAATACCGCTTGATGAATCGCTGCATAATCATCGCCGCCAGTCACACCTTCGATATTAAAGCGTCGATAATCCGATTTAATGGGGCCTTCCCGATCGAAGATCACGCACGACGCCACAGTTTGTGCGCCTTGGGTGTGGCTAATATCAAAACATTCCAAGCGTTTTGGCACTTCCGGGCAACCGAGTTCTTGCTGCAAGCTGACAAACCGTGCATATAAACTTTGCTTATCGGTTAACTTGGTTTGCAAAGCGTTATCGGCATTGGTCAAGGCCATTTGTAGCCATTTTTGTCGCTCACCACGCACATTGCTGCTAATTGCCACTTGCCGCTTGGCCTGTGCGCTTAATACTTCAATCAGCAAACCGGTTTCCGGCAAAGCATGGCTGACAATCAACTCCTGCGGTGCTGTTTTATCCAAATAATATTGGCTAATAAAGGCTTGTAATATCTGCGCTGGATCATTGTCCTCGCCCATTTTCGGGTAAAACTGGCGATTGCCGAGATTTTGTCCATTGCGGATAAAAAACACCTGCACACAAGCGACATCGCCTTTGCTGGCACAGGCAATAATATCAACATCACCTCGTTCGCCTTCCACGCACTGGCTTTCTATCACCGCCCGCAAACGAAAAATCTGGTCGCGATAAGCCGCTGCCTGTTCAAATTCCAATTGATTAGATGCGGTTTCCATTTTGGCCACCAAGCGATCAATCAACAAACCGCCTTGGCCTTCCAAATATAAAATGCTGTTATCAAGATCGTTTTTATAACTGGCTTTATCAATCAAACCCACGCAAGGCGCAGTGCAGCGTTCGATTTGATGTTGTAAGCAAGGTCGTGAACGGCTGTTGTAATAAGAATCTTCACACTGGCGAACCGGAAAGATTTTTTGCAATAACTGCAAGGTTTCTTTGACCGCGCTGGCACTAGGGTAGGGGCCAAAATACTGGCCTTTGCGTTTTTTGGCACCGCGATGAAAGGTGATTTGCGGGAAATCGTGAAAACTCGAGATAAACACATAAGGATAGGTTTTATCATCACGCAAACTGATGTTGTAGCGCGGCTTGTGGCGCTTAATCAGCTGACTTTCCAATAACAGCGCTTCGCCTTCGGTGTGGGTGACGGTGACCTCAATCGCTGCCACTTTCGCCACCATCGCCTGTTGTTTAGGCGAAGCATTTTGGTTTCTAAAATAACTGGAAACCCGATTTTTTAGATTTTTCGCCTTACCAATATAAATAATCTCACCCTTTTCGTTGAGCATTCGATAAATGCCTGGGCGTTGGGTGAGGGTTTTTAAAAAGGCTTTAACATCAAAGCTAGGTTCGATGCTGGACTCAATCACTGCGTCAGTCACGTTATTTCGCTAATAACTGAGCTATGGTTGCGAACACTTCAGCAAACATTGCCATGCTTAAGCGTTTGGTCTGCACGTTGTAACGGCTGCAATGATAAGAACTGACTAAGTAGTTACCATCCGGCAATTCAAAACTTTGATGATGACCAAACTTAGCCGCAGTCATTTTTAAACCATAAGCGCGTAACACCGCTTGATGAGCAATATTACCCAAGGCCAAAATCACTGATTTAGGCGGCAAGGTTTTTAACTCTTTAGCCAAATAATGATTACATTGTTTAATTTCATCGCCAGTCGGTTTATTTTGTGGCGGCAGACATTTCACCGCATTGGTAATCCGGCAGTTGTTTAAGCTTAAACCATCATTGAGCGCCGTCGACTGTAGCTGATTACTATAACCAAAATCATACAAAGCCTGATACAACAACAGTCCCGCATAATCGCCAGTAAACGGTCGGCCTGTGGCATTGGCACCGTGCATCCCCGGTGCTAAACCGACGACTAATAAACGTGCATTGGCATCACCAAATGGTGCGACCGGTAAGGCATGGTAATCAGGATGTTTTTGTTTAACCTCGTCTAAGAAAGTAGCAAGGCGAGGGCAGTCGCGGCAGGTGGGGTTGAAGTAGGTGTTTATAGTCATGGTGAATACAGCAGGTTTAATACTAAATCCCGAATTATTAGGGAATGAGGTTTTTTAGGTTTTCTCTAAACAATAATGACGTCAATATTGCTGATATTTGCTAGTTTTTTGTCCCCCTTTAAAAAATGATTAGCGTTGGCAGTTAATGCACAAGCCATTTGAATCGCGTCAGGGGGTTGTAGTGCTGATTCACGCTTGATCCCATTCGTCTCGAATGGATTGAAAACCTTGATTTATTTCAGCGTCACTACGTTGGCCGATTGGCAAGTTTTCTAAAAAAGTCAGCATATTGCTATGCGTTTTCGATTGAGTTGCTAAATCAGGCTTGTTCTCTAAAAACTCAACAAAATGCAATACTTCTAAAGCTTTCGCAGGAGGTAAAGCTTGTACATGCTGATAAATGGTGTCGGCTATGTTCATATC
>JBEGMT010000203.1:0-4511 GCA_041182925.1 Pseudomonadota bacterium
TGAACTGGAACAACGCTTAATTATCGAGAAAACCAAACTCAGCGATTTGGATGCGGAAATCAGTCGAGTTGAAACGCAAATTGGCGAACAGTTGAATCGCCCACAATTGATTCGTGAAAAAATCTCAGAAATCAAATCCAAACAGCAAGAACAACAAGCCTTGGCAACTAAGGCTGGGGATAATCTGGCCGAAAAAGAAGCGCGAAAAATTCAGTTAGAAACTCAAATCCGTTTGTTGAATGCGACTTTAAAAACCTTGGAACGCGAAAATATTAGCGACCCTTTACGTCTTCAAACCCAAAAAGACCGAATCCGCTTGTTAAACCTGCAGCGCGAATTGCAAAGTTTGTTGATTGCCGATTTGGATAATTCTTTACTGGAACGTCGGCAACAAGAAATTGATAAAGAACAAGCTGCTTTGCTACAAGCCGAAAAAGCCGCCGAAGGCAAACACCCATTAATTCAAGCCGCTACCAAGCAAAACATGCAGTTTAACCGTAGCTTACAAGAAGTTAACAAAAGCACGGAACTGTTCTTACAGCAAAAAAACGACATTGATGCTCGTTATAAACAGCTAGAAAAAGACTATCAAAGCGCCGAACAGAAAATCAATTTGGCTGGTTTAAGTCCGGCATTAGGGAATTTATTACGCGAACAGCGCCGTAATCTGCCGCAGCGTAAACAGTTCAGCAAGTTTAACGACAATATTCAAAACGAAATCGCTCAAGCTAGTCTGGAGATGTTCAAGCTGGATGAAATTCGCAAAAACCTTTCTGATGTTGGAACTGCGTTGATTGGCATGATTAGTCAGCAATTACCGCCAGAAATGCCGGAAACCGAAAAACTCACCATCCGCACTGAATTACGGATGTTGTTGAATGATCAAAAAGAGCTAGTTGCACGTTTATCAACGCTTTATACCGAATATGCACGGGTATTAGGTGATGTCGATTTTAGTTTGCAGCAAATGCTATCCAGTTCAGAAAAGTTCAGTGCTTATCTTGATCAACGGTTGCTTTGGGTGCCCAGTGCGCCAGTGATTAATGAAGATTATTTAAAAGATATTTTCAAATCAGTGCTGTGGTTTATCACCCCTAGCAATTGGATACAGGTCGTAGTGACTTTTTGGCAGGGTATTAAAGTCATGCCATTCTGGGTGTTGGTGGGTTTAGCGATTGTTGCCATGCATTGGCGGTTTCAAGCTGAAATTAAAACCAGTCTTTACCAGTTATTAATCGCCAATCGAAATAATCAGAGTTACGCCACCATTACCCCAACATTGCAAGCCTTGGTTTATGTGTTTTTATTGTCGTTATCAGGACCGTTGTTGATGGCCTGGTTCGGTGGGGTATTAGCGTTAAATTTGAATGCCGATAGCTTCAGTCATTCGTTTGCGGAAGGTTTATTTTCAGCGGCCTTATCGTTGTCAGTGATCCAATTTTTCTATCGCTTATTCAAAGTCGAAGGGGTAGCTGAGTCATTATTAAATTGGCAACCACGTACTGCTTATTTAATTTACAGCCAGCTGAAATGGGCGCGGTTTTTATTGGTGCCGTGTATTTTTATTACCGCTATGACCGGTAGCGATTTGTTTTCTGAACACAGCTATGCATTAGGGAGAACCGCATTAATTATCTTGATGGGGGCGATGGCGTTCATTTTTCATCGTCTAACCCATCCTCACCATGGGGTCGGTAAGATTTTTTACCAATATTCGGCGGGTTGGGTCGCTCATTTACGTTATTTTTGGTATGCGGTTGCCTTGTTATTACCGATAGTGATTATTGGTTTTGCGGTGGCGGGTTATTATCAAAGTGCCTTGGAATTACAAGAAAAACTGATTACCAGCTTAAGACTGATTTTTATCACCGCCTTGTTTCACGCTTTGGCTTTACGTTGGTTAGCGATAACCCGTCGTCAATTAGCGGTGCAAAATGCCAAGCAAAAGCGTAAACAAGGTGAGCAACCTCAGTTAGAAGGGGCTTATGTCCATGATGAAAATTTGCTGGATATTTCCAAAATTAATCAGCAAAGCCACACCTTATTAACCACATTGATTGCCTTAGTGCTCTTGGTTGGTTGCTGGATGATTTGGAAAGACATTTTGCCAGCCTTCTCGATTTTCGACCGGATTGAGCTTTGGACTCATAGTCAGTTAGTCGATGGCAAAGAAGTGTTGCAGCCGATTACCTTGACCAATTTGTTAATCTGTTTGTTCTACGCCAGCTTGACCTTTGTATTTGCCAGCAATTTTCCGGCCTTGGTTGATTTATTGTTAAGCCAAAAAATTGAAATCACCGCAGGTAGCCGCTATGCCTTGATTCAATTAGTGCGCTATGTGCTGATGACGATTGCCTTTTTAGCGATTGCCAACGAGTTGGGCGGTAGCTGGTCACAAGTGCAATGGTTAGTAGCGGCGTTAGGTGTGGGCTTGGGGTTTGGCTTGCAAGAGATTTTCGCCAATATGGTATCGGGGATTATTTTGTTATTCGAGCGGCCGATTCGGGTTGGCGATACCGTTACAGTGGGTAATGTTACCGGTCGAGTGAGTCGGATTCAAATGCGTGCTACTCATATTGTTGATTGGGATAGAAAAGAGTTGGTGGTGCCAAACAAAGTGTTTATTACCGACCAGTTGATCAATTGGACTTTGTCAGATACCGTCACTCGTATCGTCATTCCAATTAATGTCGCTTATGGCAGTGAGGTAGTGCTAGTCGAAAAAATCTTTATGGATGTGATTAAAAATACTGAATTGGTTTTGAACGATCCTGAGCCTAATATCGTGTTTAACGGTTTTGGCGATGGTGCGCTACATTTTAATATTCAAGTATTTGTGCGTGATATGTCAGATAGAGCTGTAGTGACTCATAGTTTGCATAAAAATATTTACGATGCATTACAGGCTTATCAGATTGAAATTCCTTATCCACAACGCGATGTTCACATTCGTTCGATAGCGCAAGGGATTTTGCAGCCAGCCGCAAATCAGCTTATTCCAAACCCAAAATAAACAGCCACTGCGCCTCGGTAACCGGCATAATCGAAAGCCGATTACCGCGACGCACTAAGGCTAAATCAGCCAATTCCGGTTTTAATTTCAACTCTTTTAAACTAAGCGTCCGCGACAGTTTTTTCACAAACTGCACATCGACCATCATCCAAGTCGGCTTATCGGCATTACTTTTCGGATCGAAATGTTTATTGTCAGGATCAAATGCAGTAAAGTCGGGATAGCCTTCTTTTACCACTTTTGCGATACCGACAATCCCAGGCTCATCGCAATTTGAATGATAAAAAAACACCAAATCATCGAGCTTCATCTCATCGCGCATCATGTTCCGTGCCTGATAATTGCGGACTCCGTCCCAATGTTCGATTTGCTGTGGGCGGTTTTTTAAATCGTCGATGCTGAAAGTATCGGGTTCGGACTTCATTAGCCAGTAGTTCATCGGTACTCCATTAGGGGGATTACGCAAAATTCAGGGGTTAGGGGTTTTTTGAGCTACGAAACCATCGGTAAACAGTGGGACATATTATCAAGTGAAGATTGAGCTAGCTAAAATTAATTAGTCCTAATTCGATGAATGGTGTGGCGATATAAATTCAATCAATACTTGATGATAAGCACTTGAGTAAAAGTGAATAGATCATTGTGAACTTAGAGTCTGGATTGTTTTGCAAGTAAGTTAAGGCGTTCCCGTTCGTCCTGAGCTTGTCGAAGGATGGTCGGGGAAGCCGAGTCGGTCGCCAACCCTCGTCATTCATGCCTCGACAAGCTTGTATGGTAAAGCTTAAGTGGCAAGCAAGATTTCTGAGCTGATATTCTGTTTACTTTTGTTTAACGACTTATGTTGGAAATAAAAACCTATTCACTAGCCCACGCGGCATTAAAACAGAATCAGGAAAACAATTAACTGAATGATAGTTCACACAGACGTGATGGATAAGTTAAAAAATTCCCCCTTTTAACAAGGGGGAAAAGAGGGTATTAACACACCAATTCTTAACAATGGTAGTAACTGACAGTGCTAGCCTTTACCTGGCAACATGCCGACTGTTCCTGGTTTAATCCGTTTACAACTGACAGTGATGTCTTTTTGAAAACATTTTTGTAATTGCGGGTTTTCAGGACAAGGTGTGCAAACGGTTTCGCCGATGGCTTGAGTTTCGTCTAAATGCCAGCCATAGCCTTGAGTTTGACAGACTTTTTTACTGAAACGGTCAAGAGTGTAATGTCTTTGTGCGGCTTCAGCGGCTTTGTCATGAGTTTGACATTGTGCGTTGGGTAAGCTGTTAGCCATGATGTCGCGATAAATGTATTCGGTGGCACCTGCGGAGGAGGCAAATAAGCCAAGCGACATTAAGCTGATGATTATTTTTAAATGCATGGGCTTAATCCTCTCTTTCTCGGATAACTCGGATATTCATTTGCTGGTTTTCTTCTTCAATCTGTTGTTTTATCGGTGCAAATTTTTCATTTTCATTCAGTTTTACCGCTAATAGGACAC
>JBEGMT010000204.1:0-4721 GCA_041182925.1 Pseudomonadota bacterium
TATCACCATAACCAACGGTAGCTAATGTCACAATTGCCCAATAAACCGCATCGAATAAACTTTTAATTTTGCTTTCTGGTTCTGGATATTCAAAAACATATACCGAAACACTCGCAATAAAAATCAAAAACCCAGTAAACATCATTAGGGTTAATAATTCAAAACGCTTACTGGCTAAAACATCCGAAAATAATTTTGCGCTGCTGGAATAGCGAAACAGCTTAAACAATCTAAAAACCAAAAACACCCGCAAAATTCGCAAGGGTCTATAGCTAGGCAAAATCGCTAATAAATCAATAATCGCAAAGGGCGATAAAACATATTCAATTTTTTTAGCGATTGCTTTTTTTAGTGCTTTATAAAAACTAAATTTAATATTCAGATATTGTGATTTTTCATGCTCTTCGAGAATCAGAATATGGGTATCGGAATAAATCCAGAATCTTAATAAATATTCACAAGCAAATACCGCTAAAATCGCTTGTTCAATATAGCCACCCATAGCACTGGCTTCATGCTCGACATCATACAATAAGAAAAATATACTTAAGACAATTAACCCTGTCATGAACATATCAAAATAGGGCTTAGAAGTGCTGCTTGGATTTTCCAACAAATTATAAAAAAACAATTTACTGTTTTTATAGGTTTCCGAAGACTTTAAATAGTAGGCGGCGTAAACGATGAGTTTCGTTAGCATTAAAAAGACTTATTTTTTAAATTCAATAATTTTATTGGCGGGATTAAGATTAATTTCATCAATCACACAATGATGCCCCGCTTGTAAG
The DNA here is from genome assembly GCA_041182925.1 of Pseudomonadota bacterium. Taxonomy (GTDB): domain Bacteria; phylum Pseudomonadota; class Gammaproteobacteria; order Methylococcales; family Methylomonadaceae; genus Methylomonas. The sequence continues at coordinate 789 of JBEGMT010000204.1, forward strand.
ATATAAATCACAGCATCAGCAACATCATCGGCCTGCAAAGCTTGGTTTGGCGCAAAGGATAAGTTATCAAAAAAAGCAGTATCAACCATCCCAGGATTCACTAGCGATACCCGCACCGATGTTTTACCACATTCATCGCGCAAAGCCTGACTAAATCCGCGCAAAGCAAATTTACTGGCACAATAAATACTGCCATTACGACTGCCTTTTAAAGCCGCTTCCGAACCAATGTAAATTAAATTGCTATGACTTTTTTGTTTTAACTTTGGCAACAAAGCCCGACTTAAATGGGCTTGAGCAGTGAAATTAACCATCATCAACTGCTCAATCTGGGCAAATGAAAACTGCTCTAAACCACCAAATTGGCCATAACCCGCTGCAAACACCACGGCATCCAAAGCCGGATAATCCTGTTGCAACTGCTTGGCAAACGCCGCAATAGCGCTTGGTTTCGCCAAATCCAATTCAACAGTGCTAAATTGCGGATGAGCGTATTGAAATTGCTGACAGTTACGAGAAACGCCAATCACTTGATGACCTTGTTGCAACAATTGCCGCGCGATTGCCCGCCCAATCCCAGAGCTTGCTCCCGTCACTAATACCGTGCGTTTTAAAGCTTGCATGGAAACAATTTAGATTCAGGAAGGTATTGCAACAGCATTTCGGTGCAGTCTTGCATCATTTTATATTCCAATTCTGCTCGATAGGACACCATGCCAGATTGAATTTGAAATGGACTTGCCATTAATTTTTCATCGGGATAAAGCTTTTGGATTTTTTTGAAATACTGCTCGGGCAAACGGAATACGCCCAAACTGACTGAATGCACTTGGTTGGCATCAATTTGCTGAAACACCCGCTTAAACAAAGCTTGGTAATGTTGCTGATAATCGTGTTGATAAATCAGCGGATCAAACCGCAAGCCAATCGGCCAGCCCTGTTGCTGCAATTTAGCCGCGGCTTCCAAACGTTTATCCAAACTCGGTGTCTTGGCTTCGACTTTTTCAACCACCTCATCCGGCGATAAACTAAACGCCACGACACACTGTTTTAAAGGTTGGCGATTTAACAAACTTCTAATTTGGGTACTTTTAGTGCGCAACTCTAGCCAGGCATTTGGCAACTCTGCAAACAATGGCAAAAACGCCTCTGCAAAGCCTGTAATCGGCTCTAAGGCCAAGCTGTCACAATCATAACCTGAGAAAAAATAAATCGGTTGATCGGGAGTTTGGTAGCAAATGTCGCGAATCTGGCGCTGAAAATCTTCATAATTAACAAACAACACATAATTAGCTGACTGATACATACCTTGCAAAAAGCAATAACGGCAGTCGTATAAACAGTTGAGCATGTGGGAAAAATAATAATTATGCTCACCGCCAATGCCATAAGTCGCTGGCGTTGGTAAGACAAATTTTTGATATTTTTCCGCCAAAATTAAGGCTGGATTTTGTTTTTGTAAGCGAAAGTTTTGTGATTTGGGATTAAAGACTTCTCCATAGCGCTCACAATAAATGACTCTTGCCTCGGGGAAGCGTTTTTGTATTGCTAAAACCCGAGGATGTTTTGCTACCGCTTTTTCAATATACAGCGTATCTATCATTGATAACCCAAATCACAATCCATTAAATCAGTCATTTATTTTAAAGGTCGTCCTTTTGCGTCTTTTGTAATATGCCCCGTAAGAATCAAAACTCCTTCACAAAATCCCCACACCACACCAAAACCGCCAGTCACCAAGGTAATTACCGCTTGTGCAATGCCCAAACCCCAAAAACCTAAATAGAGTCGATGCAAACCAATCGCACCAAACACCAAGCCTAAAATCCCGGCTAGTTTCTGACTTTTTACTGGCTGGATGCCTGACAGATAAGCCCCAACCAAACCCACATCAGTCACTTTGCCGTCTTCGTGATCAAAATCCACATCATCACCCGCTTTTGGCTGAGTATCTGATGTCCATTGGTCAAGATGAAACTCATAAAACTCACCTTGGTAATTTATTACACCGGTTTGAGTGTTGTCATTGAAACTGGTTACCTGTCCTAACATAATGCTTACCTTTTATTGTTATTGTTTATGGTTAAAAAAACGTTGATATCAATCGGGTATAGTTGTCGTTGTCATCATCGGAAACAAAACCTCCATCACTTGCGAGGAAATTAATAAATATAAAAACGCCACCCCCAAACCAAAGAACAACGGCCTATCCAAGGCATGTCGCAAAATATGACCAGTTACCGCCCAATGCCACATCATCAGCATTAACATAGCAAAAAATCCCAAATCACTGGCTTCATTGGTTAAGCTGGCAACCGTCGGCAATGCAAAAAAATTAATTAGCGCATCAGTACCCAGCAAAGCTACTAAGGTTTGCCGATAGCGATTAAGCTTGGCAGAAACGAACAACAACGGCCAAATAAAGCCACTCATCAAAACAAAATCCACCACTACTTGCATCAATGCACTGCTCAAATCACTACTCAACAACAAAACCGCGAGATTAACCAGCACATAAACCAGCAAAATCAACGGCATTAACCAGCTTGCCGTCGGCACATCTTGAGGACCTTTGCGAAAAGCAGTGATTTCTAAAAATAGCTGTAACAGTGGATACATAATTTATTCCTGTTGTTGTAGGTTTTCTTCCGCTGTCATCCAATCCAGCTCGGCTTGCTCTAAAGCCGCATCGACTTGGCTTTTTTGGCTGAGCAATTGTTTTAACTGCGGTTTGTTGTCATCGCTATAAATTTCAGGATCGGCGAGTCTTTCTTCTAATTCGCGTTGTTGCTGATGGTATTTTTCCACCGCGGCTTCGGCTTTTTTGACCGCATCTAACAACGGCTTTAAACGCTGGCGACGGTCGGCATCGAGTTTGCGCTGATCTTTACGCGACACGCCGCTTTGATTATCAGTTGCCACTGGCTCATCGGAGGCGCGTTTTTGCTCGGCCAGCCAGACTTTGTAATCATCCAAATCACCATCAAACGGCTGAATTGCACCACCAGCCACCAATAATAATTGGTCAGTCACCGAACGTAGCAAATGTCGATCATGCGAGACCACCACCAACGCACCTTGATATTCTTGCAATGCGACACTTAAAGCATGACGCATTTCCAAATCCAAATGGTTGGTTGGCTCGTCCAGCAACAACAAGTTCGGGTTTTGATAGACCAATAGCGCCAACACCAAACGGGCTTTTTCACCACCAGAAAATGGCCCAATCGGATCGTTGACTTTATCGCCTCGAAAATCAAAACCACCTAAAAAATTACGCAAATCTTTTTCAGTGGCCTGCTTATCCAACTGTTGCACATGCCACAACGGACTTTCATCCAAACGTAATTGCTCTAATTGATGCTGTGCAAAATAGCCAATGTGTAAATCCTGCGCGGTTTGCAGCTTACCATTCAACGCCGACATTTGCCCTGAAAGCACTTTAATCAAACTCGATTTACCCGCACCATTCGGCCCCAGCAAACCAATTCGATCGCCCGGACTAATCGACAATGAGGCTTTATTAATGATGATTTTGTCGCCGTAGCCGATGTCAGCTTCATCGAGTTTTAATAACGGATTCGGCATTTTTTTCGGCGGCGGGAAGCTAAAACTAAACGGCGAATCGACATGGGCCTGAGCAATCAGCTCCATCCGCTCCAGCGATTTAATTCGGCTTTGCGCTTGTTTGGCTTTAGTGGCTTGAGCTTTAAAACGGTCGATAAAGCTTTGAATATGCGCCATTTCCCGCTGTTGTTTCTCATAAGCGGTTTGTTGTTGCGCCAGCTTTTCGGCACGCATCCGTTCAAAATCGGAATAGTTGCCAGTGTAGATTTCGGCTTTGGCTTGTTCGATGTGCACGATGTGGTCGGTGATGGTATCGAGAAAATCGCGGTCATGCGAAATCAGCATCAAAGTACCGGGATATTTAAT
>JBEGMT010000205.1:0-3872 GCA_041182925.1 Pseudomonadota bacterium
GGAAAAACAGCGTGCCGAACAGCTACTGCAAACCTGTACCGAATTACAGCAAGCGCAGCGTGATAGCAGTGGTGAATGGTTATTAGAAGAGCCTGAACAATGTCTGGAATTGCTGTTACAAATTCAAAGTTTGCCGGAAGACGCGGCGATTTTGGAATGGCCGGAAGGGGTTAAGTTTAAGTTGTTAGGGCAGACCTCGGGCAACGGTTTCAGTATGCAAATCAAACGTGATAACGATTGGTTTGCTTTGCAAGGCGAGCTGAAAGTGGGCGAGGATACGGTGATTGAAATCCAGCAATTATTGGGCTTGCTCAATAATCAGCAAGGACGATTTTTGCAGCTAAAAGACGGTCAATTTATCGCCTTAACTGATGCTTTTCGTCGACGCTTGGAAGACTTAAAAGCCTATGCCGAGATTAGCGGCAACAAAGTCCGTTTGAATCCATTGGCGGCATTAACGCTGGAAGATTGGCAAGATGAGGTCGGTTTTAGCGCTGATGAGCATTGGCAAGCTCATCTTAAACGCTTGCAAGATGCTCGCGATTATCAGCCGGTAGTGCCATCGACTTTTCAAGCCGAGCTGCGTGATTATCAACAAGACGGTTATAACTGGTTGGCAAGATTAGCCGAGTGGGGCGTTGGCGCTTGTTTGGCCGATGACATGGGTTTGGGTAAAACCGTGCAAGGTTTGGCGCTGTTAGTGCAACGTGCTCCGAATGGCCCTAGTTTGATTATTGCTCCTACCTCAGTTTGTATGAACTGGGAAAAAGAAGCACAGCGTTTTGCCCCGACCTTAAAACCGCAAATTCTTGGCAGCGGTGATCGTCAAGCAGTGATGGAAAATCTGGGCAGCTATGATTTATTGATTTGTAGCTATGGCTTGTTGCAACAGGAAAGTGTGGCGGAATTACTAGCCGGGATTCGCTTTCAGACCGTGATTCTCGACGAAGCGCAGTGGATTAAAAATATCGCCACTCGCCGCTCACAAGGGGCGATGAATTTACAGGCTGAATTCAAATTGATTATGACCGGCACGCCGCTGGAAAATCATTTAGGTGAATTGTGGAATCTGTTTCGCTTTATCAATCCCGGTTTATTGGGGTCGCTGGAACAGTTTAATCAACGCTTTGCCGGCCCGATTGAACGCGACCGCAACGCTCAAGCTCGGCAACAGCTGAAAAAACTGATTCAACCCTTCATCCTGCGCCGTACCAAAACCCAAGTGTTGCAAGAGTTGCCGCCGCGCACGGAAATTCCGGTTTACATTGAACTCAGTAATGAAGAAACCGCATTTTACGAAGCCTTGCGTCGTGAAAGTTTGGCGGTGTTGACTAGCAATGATGCGCCGCCTGGACAAAAGCAATTGCAAATTTTGGCAGCAATTACCAAATTACGGCGTAGTTGTTGCAACACCAATCTGGTTAACCCAGATTTAGCGTTACCGAGTAGCAAACTGGCGGCGTTTGGCGATATTGTGGATGAATTATTGGCCAATCAACATAAAGCCTTGGTGTTCAGCCAATTTGTCGATCATCTGCATTTGTTGGAACAGTATTTAAAGCAACGCGGCATTAGTTATCAATATCTCGACGGCAGTACACCCGCCAAAGCCCGACAAACTCGCGTCGATGCCTTTCAGCGCGGCGAAGGCGAGTTGTTTTTGATTAGCTTGAAAGCCGGTGGTGTCGGTTTAAATCTGACAGCGGCGGATTATGTGATTCACATGGACCCTTGGTGGAATCCGGCGGTGGAAGATCAAGCTAGTGACAGGGCGCATCGGATGGGGCAGCAAAGACCGGTGACGATTTACCGGATGATTGCTAAAAATACTATTGAAGAAAAAATCGTCGCCTTGCATGGTCAAAAACGTGATTTAGCGGATAGCTTGTTAGAAGGCGCGGATATCAGCGGCAAAATATCCGCGGATGATTTGTTGAGTTTGATGAAGGGTTAATTGCTATCGTTCCCACGCGGAGCGTCACTGCCATTAAGTTAAGCGTTTTCTTGGAAAATCAAGTAGGGTGGATAAGCGCGTAGCGCATCCACCAATGTGGCTTTCGCGGTGGATGCGCTGTGCTTATCCACCCTACTGTAATGCCTTGCATTATTCCAAATTTCCCCAAGGTCTTAACTTAATGGCAGTGACACGGAGCGTGGGAACGATTGGGTGTAACCAAATTCTGAAAATTCCAAGCTAACTCCTTGAGTTACAAAAACATCTCCCCAAAATTTAGCTATCTAGTGCAAAAACCTCGAAATCAACACAATATATTGTGTTAAAATTTCGCCATCCACACTAGATAACGGAATCACCGAATGACAGCTAAATCACAAACTAATGTCGAAATCCCATTGCAAAGCGCTTCGCTAGACATCTGGGACAGCAAATACCGCTTAAAAACTAAAGAGGGTGTCGCGATTGATAACAATATCGATGAAACCTACAAACGGGTTGCGAAAGCATTGGCCAGTGTTGAAAAAACCAAAGCTTTACAAGAGCAAAATTACAAAGATTTCCTCTGGGCTTTGCGTCAAGGCGTGATTCCCGCTGGCCGGATTATCTCCAATGCTGGCGCTTTAGAACATAAACCCGCCACTTCTACCATCAACTGCACCGTATCCGGCATCATTGAAGATTCGATGGATGACATTCTTGGCAAAGTCCACGAAGCCGGTTTAACCCTCAAAGCCGGTTGCGGTATCGGTTACGAATTTTCCACTTTGCGCCCTAAAGATGCTTATGTTTCCGGCGCTGGCGCTTACACCTCCGGTCCACTGTCGTTCATGGATATTTACGACAAAATGTGTTTCACCGTCTCATCTGCCGGTGGTCGCCGTGGCGCACAGATGGCGACCTTTGACGTAGCCCATCCTGATGTGGTCGATTTCATCCGTGCCAAACGCGAAGACGGTCGCTTACGTCAATTTAACTTGTCACTATTAATCACCAGCGAATTTGTCGAAGCAGTTAAAAATGATGGTCCTTGGCCGTTGTCTTTCCCTGTCACCCAGCGCGAAGTCGATAGCGATCATTTGGATTTAACTGACAACAGCAAAATTGCTTGGCGTGATTTGCCAAACAAAAAAGGCTATATTGTCAATGACGACGGCTTAGTGGCTTGCCGAATCAGTAAAGTAATGCCAGCGCGGCGTTTGTGGGACATCATCATGTCATCCACCTACGATTACGCAGAGCCAGGTTTTATCTTGATTGATAAAGTCAACGAAATGAACAACAACTGGTTCTGCGAACACATCCGCGCTACCAACCCATGCGGTGAACAACCGTTGCCACCTTACGGCAGCTGCTTGTTAGGCTCGATTAATCTGACGCGTTTTGTCGATAAACCATTCAGCAAAGATGCCAAATTCGATTGGGAAGGCTACCGCAAAACCATCCGCATTTTCACCCGCATGTTGGACAACGTGGTAGAAATCAACGGTTTACCATTAGAAAAACAACGCTACGAAATCACCAGCAAACGCCGTCACGGTATGGGTTATTTGGGCTTAGGCTCGACCATCACCATGTTAGGTTTGAAATACGGCGACCAAGCTTCTTTGGCGTTTACCGAACAAGTCACCAAAGAATTGGCTTTAGAAGGCTGGAAAGCCGGTTTAGAACTGGCTAAAGAAAAAGGCCCTGCGCCGATTATGGAGCAAATTTTCACTGTCACCGGTGAAATGTTGCACAAACGCCCAGAAATGAAACAAGACGGCTATAAATTGGGCGACCAAGTAGCAGGCAAAGTCTTACACGCCAAATACAGCCGCTACATGCAAAAAGTTGCCAAAGAATTGCCAGAATTGGTCGAGCAATTAGCCGAAGTTGGCTGCCGTTTTACCCACCACAGCTCCATCGCGCCAACTGG
>JBEGMT010000206.1:0-6182 GCA_041182925.1 Pseudomonadota bacterium
CGATTGATTCTTGCCGATTGTTACCTTCAATCACAAACAAAGGGCAGATTAAGTCATCGCTTGATAAATGATTTTCGCGCATCAAACGACGAGAGAAGTCTTGAAAACGCATACGTCTCATACGTTTAGCTGGGAATTGATTGTTTTCCATGTTTTAATCAGTAATTGTTTAATTGATTGAAATTCTGCAAGACAAAATAATCATGGCAGACTTATTGTGCGGGGAAATACCTATTCTACGTAACATCTGGGAGATTTGGATACTGGCTCTTCAAACGTTTTCATGCCACCCCAAGTCGCTTATCACCATCGATTTACGCTTGATTAGCGTTAATACAAAGCTATCAAGGCCTTGGTTTGGATTTTCTCGCTACCTAATCTTTGCTATTATCTAAAATCGAACCTGTAATTATTATTATAAAATCCACAACACCATTATGAACAAAAAGAAAATTATCGTGTTTGCCATTGCTTTAGCGGCGTTATTGGCAATCCAAATCAAATTTTTCCTACCTTTTATGTATGACATTGCGGCATCGGATTTGTTTTTGGTTGAAAGCAAAGATGAAGCCAATGCCATGCCAATTAGCAATGATATGACTGCTTTGGCTTTCGCTCACTGCAATAACTACATCAAAGAAGAATTAGGCGAAGAAAAATCAACCTCTTTCGCAGGCCAAGCAACCAATGCTTGGAGTCTTGGCAATTATGAATACATCGTTAATGCCGATGTTGAAATTTCTGGCAAAGACGCTCCAGGTGCGATTCATCACTATGTTTGCCGGATTCAATACAACAACGGCGACGACACCTCTGGTGCTGGCAGCTTTGATAACTGGAATGTGGTTGGTTTAACAGGTATTGAGTAAGGTCTAAACCGTGCAAGTCGCCTATCAATTACCATTTGAACCCGATGCTTATTTAGCTTGGGAAGCCAGCCAAACCGAGAAACATGAGTATTGGAATGGTGAAGTGTATGCGATGGGCGGTGCTCGACGTGAGCATGTTGTGGTATCTGGCAATGTGTTTGCTGCTCTAAAACAGCGACTAAGAGGCAAACCTTGCCAGCCTTATATTGCCGATATGAAATTGCGCGTTGATGAATACAACGCGTTCTTTTATCCCGATGTCATGGTGTCTTGCAATCCTGATGATCGCAAAGCTGATCATTTTTTATCGCATCCCAGCGTCATTATTGAAGTTTTGTCAGAGTCAACCGCAGCTTATGATAGAGGCGATAAGTTTATGGCTTACCGCACACTCAAATCGCTACAAGAATACTTAATCGTTGAGGTCGATAGTCGTCGGGTTGAATGCTATCGCCGCGCGACTAATCAAGAATGGCTGTTACACGATTATTTTGCTGGTGACAGCTGCCAATTTCACAGCTTGGGTTTTGACATTCCATTAGCCGAGTTTTTTGAAGAACTCGACTAATAGCTAGCCACTTAAAACTGCTTGGAATTTTTGCTATTGCGAAATACCAAGGGTTTTTCATCCGCTGATAAAGCTAACTCTCTGGCTGAATTAATCGCCGCATCAATTCGATATCGCTCCGGTGATTTACTGCAGACAGGATCAGTGCTGGCAGCGTCGCCATTGAACAAAAATGCCTGACAACGGCAACCACCAAAGTCTTTATGCTTTTCGTCGCAACTGCGGCAAGGCTCTTGCATCCAATCGGTGCCACGGAAGAAGTTAAAGGCTTTCGATTCGTTCCAGATTTGCTCGATACTAAAATCGTTAACATTCGGACAATCTAGCCCAGGTAACTCTCTTGCTGAATGACAAGGCAAGGCGGTGCCATCCGGTGTAATCGTCAAAAACGTCGTCGCCCAACCGTTCATACAAGCTTTTGGCCTGTCTTCATAATAATCCGGCACCACGTAATAAATCTTCATTTTGCCCGCGACCTTTTCTTTGAAGGCTTGGGCAATTTTTTCCGCTTCGGCGAATTGTTCGCGCGTCGGCAGCAAAGCATCACGATTGATATGCGCCCAGCCGTAATATTGGGTATTGGCGAGTTCTAAATAATCGGCACCTAAGCTTTCCGCCATCGCCAGAATTTCTGACATTTGGTGAATATTTTGACGATGAATCACCACACATAACACCATCGGATAACCGTGTTTTTTCACCAACCGCGCCACTTCTTGCTTGTGCTGATAAGTAGTGGTTCCAGCTAAATGATCGTTGAGTTCTTGGCTACTGGCTTGAATACTGACTTGAATATGATCCAAACCGGCTTGCTTTAACTCGATGATTTTGTCCTCGGTTAACCCATAACCGGAGGTAATCAAATTCGAGTAATAGCCTAATTCACGCGCATAACGGACTAACTCCGGCAAGTCTTGACGAGTTAACGGCTCTCCCCCTGAAAATCCTAGCTGAACCGCGCCCATTTTCCGCGCTTGGCTTAATACGCGCTTCCAATCCTCAGTGCTTAACTCATTAGGATACTTGGCATAATCCAAGGGATTCGAGCAATAAGGACATTGCAAGGGACATTTGTAGCTTAACTCCGCCAGCAACCAACGTGGCGAAGTAATGTTAATCGTGTTGAATCCAGCCATTTTGCAACGCTACGTTAAGAAAGTTGGTGACATCATTAGTCAAACCGGAAGTAGCAAACTTTTGCTCTAGTTCGGCAACAATCGCCGGCAAAGCACGACTGCCATCGCATAGCTTGAGAATCTCAGCCGAGCTTTGGTTCAACTCGACCATGCCTTCAGGATAAAGAATCACAAATTTTTGTTGAGCTTCTTCCCATTGCAAACGGTACATGGGCGAAAAGCGTAGCGTTTTTTCAGTATTAATCATTGCTCAATATTAAAGTAAGGTGGCATTTCGCTAACATAAGCCAAATAAATCGCATCGGCCATTGACCACAACACATCCAGCTTGAATTTGAGGATTTGTAACATCCGCTCTTGTTGCTCACGGGTTTTGTACCAATCCAAAGTCAATTCCAAACCATGTTCAACATCACGGCGGGCTTCGGTCAGACGTTTACGGAAATAGGTGTAACCTTCTTGCTCAACCCAAGGATAAACATCAGGCCAGTTGTCCAAGCGTTGTTGATGAATTTTTGGAGCGAATAACTCGGTTAATGATGAACTGGCCGCTTCATGCCACTCAGCACGACGGGCAAAATTCACATAGGCATCCACCGAAAACCGCACACCCGGTAACACATGTTTTAACGAAGTTAATTCTTCACGGCTTAAACCAACCGCGATACCTAATTGAATCCAAGCCTCAATCCCACCGGGATCGCCAGGATAACCGTCGTGATCCAAAATCCGTTGCACCCATTTGGCACGGGTTTCGCGGTCAGGACAGTTCGCCATGATATTGGCATCTTTAATCGGAATCATCACTTGGTAATAAAAGCGATTAGCAACCCAGCCTTGTAATTGCGCTTTGCTCAGCTTGCCTTCGTTCATTAACACATGCATCGGATGATTGATGTGGTAATAACGCTCCATGCCTCTTAATTGGGCTTCAAACTCGTCACGAGTCCACGGTGTTTGATCCATATTGCTCATCGTTTACCTTCTTATAAGTCAATTTCCAAACCATCGTAAGCCACTTCAATGCCCGCCGCATCAAGGGTTTTACGTTCTGGCGAATCTTCGTCCAAAATTGGGTTGGTGTTGTTGATATGAATCAAAATCTTCCGCGCTTTCGCCACACCATTTAATACTTCAATCATGCCGCCATCACCGGATTGTGGTAAATGGCCAATATCACGGGCTTTTTTATGACTGATATTGCGCTGACACATTTCATCATCTGTCCAGAAGGTACCATCAACCAATAAGCAGTCAACGGTCTGCATCGCATCCATCACATGCGGCTCAATCTCGCCCAAGCCGGGTGAGTAATAGAGTTTTTTGCCAGTAGAAATTTGCTCGACAATCACGCCAATGTTATCGCCATCATGCGGATCGTGACGGTGTGGTGAATAAGGAGGCGCTTTGCTTTTTAGGGCATGAGCGTAAATTTGAATGTCATCAATGCCTGGAATGCTAAACGCTGTGCTATCACAAGCAATCGGATGATGATTAACCGTGCAATAGTCTTTCAACATATTAAATAGCGGAAAACCAGTGGTTAAATCTTGTCTGACCATTTCGGTGCAGTAAACCTCTAAAGGCTTACCTTCGCGCAGCATCAACATACCGGTGGTGTGATCGATTTGGCTATCCATTAACAAAATGGCTTTGATACCCGTATCGCGAATGCCTTCCTTAGGCTGAATCGCAGGGAACGCTTCTAACTGAGCGCGAATATCAGGCGAAGTATTGAACAACAACCAATTACGGTTATCGGTACTAATCGCAATTGAAGACTGCGTACGCGCCTTGCCATTTAATTCACCCTGCCGCAAACGACGACAATTATCACAATTGCAATTCCACTGCGGAAAACCACCGCCAGCACCAGCACCAAGAACTCTAATTTTCATGTTTGAAATAGATTAAGTAAGTGATCGCAACACGATTAAAAAAGGCTGCGAAAAATAAAAATATGCCGCAAAGCTTAGCAAGCCAAGCATCATTTAACGAGCGGGCAATTATACCCATTGTTAACGGAAAGAAAACGCAAGGATGGCTAACCCTTTTTAGACAAGCATCTTTAAAATTCAATCTCGGCAAATTTTGCTCGATCCAATCTGGAGATAAACAATTATTTTTTAGCTAGCCTGATACTCTAAAAACCAAAAACTGCGTGATATGCCACACTTTTACCCAAAAAGTGCGCCATATAACATAGTTAAATTAAATCAATCACTTAAAAACAAATCCGCGACAATTAGCCGCATTTATTTAATCAAAAAATCCCTATAACCTAGTGCTCAATACTTCTCAGCGAGTATTAGTTGCGTGTTCTCTTTAACCGGTCGATGACCGGTTTTTTTGAATAATTGGAATAGGTTTTCTCCCCCTCTCGAAAACCGACATGGATGTTCTTTAATTCAAATCATGACCTGATTACTTTTTAACCAACAGCATAAATCTAAGTTCAAGTTTCAAGATATGGAAAACTTCCATCACAGTCCTTCTTTAGATTCAAAGCAATTCCCTCACAAGTTGGTCGAAATTTTCCATTGCAATTATGGCTAAGTTAGACCAAACACTGATTTCGCATTTATTTTTAAATCATCGCCAAGCCATTCACAGTCATTTAGTGAATAGAGTCGAATGCCCCGCGATTGCCGAAGATTTAACTCAAGAAGCCTTTTTACGATTGCTGAATAAAAACCACTGGGAGCATGATGAAAATCTCGCTGGTTATGTGTTTCGGATTGCCGAGCGTTTAGCGATTGATTTTATTCGTCACCAACGCCGCCAACAACCCCATCACGTTGAGTTGGATAACAGCATACCCAGCAATGCCATCGAAACCGAACAACTCACGATTTTGCGCCAACAATGTGAAATCTTGCTATCGGCCATCGCCGAATTACCGACACGCTGCCGCGATGTATTTTTGCTTCGAAAAATTGATGAACTGAGTTACAGCGAAATTGCCAAACAAATTGGTATTTCAGAAAAAACCGTGCAACGTGATTTAGTTAACGCCATGCTACATTGCCACAATCGCTTACAATTTCAGCCTTTTTAGGGCGTTTATGTCTGAGTTTAATCAAAAGCAACTCAAAACCGCGATTGAATGGTTTATTGCCTTACAGTCTGATCAATGTACCTCCAAACAACACCAACAATTTCAACGCTGGCTAGCTCAAGATCAAAATCATCAACACGCTTATCAGCAAGCAGAGAAGCTGTGGTGCCAGTTTGACGAAATCAAAACTCAACCAATACATGGTCTTGAGGCCGCTCGCAATGCAAACTACAAATCGCGTTTTAATCGTCAAAATGCTATTTTGGCTTTAATGCTTAGCGCTGGCTTGACAATTTTTTGCCAAGACTATTTTGCCGAAACCACTCACTACCTCACCAGCATAGGCGAACAAAAACAGCTCTCACTTGAAGATGGCTCACAGCTAACCATCAACGCCGCCAGCCGCTTATCGGTTCATATTGCTTGGTTTAGACGGCAGATTGAATTACACGAAGGCGAAGTCTTATTTGACGTCAGCCATCAACCGCTTAGACCCTTTACTGTCGCCACCCGAAATACGAGAATTAAAGACATTGGGACTCTCTTTAATG
>JBEGMT010000207.1:0-8944 GCA_041182925.1 Pseudomonadota bacterium
CGGTCGTTTAACCGATGGCCAAGGCCGCACCGTCGATTTTAGAAATAACGTGGTCGTAATGACCACCAACTTAGGCTCACAAGTAATTCAAGAATTGGCAGGTGAAGATAACTATCTGGAAATGAAAGAGGCAGTGATGGAAATTGTTAGCCAACATTTCCGCCCTGAATTTATCAACCGTATTGATGAAGCAGTGGTATTTCATCCGCTCGGTCACGGTCAAATCCGTAGCATCTGCAAAATTCAGATTGATTTGCTACGCCAGCGTTTACAAGAACGTGATCTTGGTTTTGTCATCAGCGAAGCGGCCCTGGATTTGCTCGGTGAAGCGGGCTTTGATCCGGTTTACGGCGCTAGGCCATTGAAACGAGCAATTCAGCGGCAATTGGAAAACCCACTGGCTAATCAAATCTTGTCAGGGCAATTTGTGGCGGGGGATGTGATAAAGGTAGATGTGATGGATGATAATTTAAGTTTTAATAAATAACTGAACCAAGTGTGAAACTCTTTACCCATCTGCCGCACCGAAGCTTTTACAAGCAATCGTCGGTTAGAGTCGCTGCATCCGAGAGGCGAATTCGCAAAGGAAAAAGCAGTTAGTTTTGCCCTCCAGCAAAGGGTTCAGGAATCGATGCCAGACCGAAAATAAAGCTGGCATCGATTTTTGGTTGGTTGTTGTTTGGTTATTATATTGCAGACCAAAATCAGAATTGGTCAAAACGATCCAAATTCATCACTTTGCACCAAGCATTAACAAAGTCCTGCACAAACTTCTGTTTGCCATCATCTGAAGCATAAACCTCAGCAACGGCACGCAACTCCGAGTTAGAACCAAAAATTAGATCAACCGGTGTCGCTGTCCATTTTATTTGGTCTGTTGTTCGATCACGGCCCTCATAAATACCCTCTGATGAACTCGGTTTAGACCATTTGACTGACATGTCGAGCAGATTAACGAAGAAATCGTTACTCAACACACCAGGTCGGCTGGTGAATACACCGTGCTTAGAAGCCCCAGTATTAGCATCTAGCGAACGCATACCACCGACCAACACGGTCATTTCAGGCACGCTCAAGTTTAAGTAAGTCGCCCGCTCAATTAATAACTCGGCAGGTGAAGGCGAATTATCTTTGCTGAAGTAATTACGGAAGCCATCGGCTTTGGGTTCAAGAACTTCAAAAGACTGGCTATCCGTTTGTTGCTGAGAGGCATCCATTCGACCTGGACTGAAAGGAACCTGGATTTTATAACCAGCTTGCTTAGCGGCTTGTTCGACGGCGGCGGAACCAGCAAGCACAATCACATCAGCAAGCGAAACTTTTTTGCCGCCTTTTAATGATTGATTAAAGTCGCTTTGGATAGTTTCTAAGCGATTAAGCACCTTGGTCAGTTGCTCGGGATCATTAACTGGCCAATCTTTTTGTGGTGCCAGACGAATACGTGCGCCATTAGCCCCCCCGCGCATGTCAGTACCACGGAAAGTCGAGGCGGATGCCCAAGCAGTCTCAACTAACTCAGAAACAGTCAGATCTGAAGCGAGAATATTTGACTTTAGCTTGGCTATATCTTTGCTATCAAGTAATTTGTGATCGACTTTAGGAATAGGGTCTTGCCAAATAAACTCATCGGCGGGCACTTCCGAACCGACATAACGCGCTTTAGGCCCCATGTCGCGATGAGTGAGTTTGAACCATGCTCTAGCAAATGCCAGCTCAAACTCCTTTGGGTTATCAAGAAATCGCTTTGACACTTTTTGATACTCTGGATCCATTTTCAAAGCAATATCGGTTGTAAACATAATTGGCGCATGACGCTTGTTAGGGTCGTGTGCATCAGGCACAAAATTGGCCCCTTGACCTTGTTTAGGTATCCATTGGGTCGCACCCGCTGGACTCTGAGTGGTTTCCCAGTCAAACGAATACAGCCAAGTCAAATAATCATGTGTCCAACGCGTAGGATTGGTAGACCAAGCACCTTCCAGACCACTGCTAACCGTGTCACCAGCATTGCCGGTACCGCATTTATTCTCCCAGCCCATGCCTTGCGCCTCTATGCCAGCAGCTGCCGGTTCTTTACCTACGCAATTGTCTGGTTTATGCGCGCCATGAGCTTTGCCAAAGGTATGCCCACCAGCAATCAGAGCCACCGTTTCTTCATCATTCATTGCCATCCGCCCAAAGGATTCGCGGATATCCTTGGCCGCCGCCAATGGATCGGGTTTGCCACCCGGTCCTTCAGGGTTGACATAGATCAACCCCATTTGCACAGCGGCTAAAGGCTTAGCTAACTCACCTTTTGCATCGTGACGTTGATCGGCAAGGAATTTCTTTTCCATCCCCCAATTGACCGTTTCAGCTTCCCAATCATCTGCACGTCCACCGGCAAAGCCTAAAGTCTTGAAACCCATATCTTCCAAGGCCACATTGCCAGCCAATACCATCAGATCAGCCCATGAAAGCTTACTGCCGTACTTTTGTTTAACCGGCCACAACAAACGGCGGGCCTTGTCCAAATTGACATTATCTGGCCAGCTATTGAGGGGCTCAAATCGTTGCTGGCCGCCCGATGCGCCACCGCGTCCATCAAAGATTCGATACACGCCGGCACTATGCCAAGCCATACGAATAAAAAATGGCCCATAATTACCATAATCAGCGGGCCACCAAGGTTGAGAGGTTTTTAAGATGGTTGCGATGTCTTTTTTCGCAGCCTGTAGGTCGAGGGTTTTAAATTGTTCAGCATAGTTGAAGGTTTTACCCATTGGATTAGATTCAGCTGAGAACTGACGCAACGGTTTCAGGTCAAGTTGCTCTGGCCACCAAAAATCGTTGGTTGTGGGTTGCGTATCAGCCTGAACTGGATTGACCGTCAATACTGCTAATACCAATGCAGAAGTCAGGAAACTTTGTTTCGTATTCATATTGAGCCTCATCTGATTGATTGTAGGTATACAAAAAACTTTGCCTTTATTTTCTCCTCATCAACTTACCACGCTTTAAACAACCAGCTAATTGTCGTCAGACCAAACCAATAGATCAATAATGGAAATACCGCTATTTTTATGAAATTCTTTGCAATCAGACTGCCAAAATTTCAGCATACTTCCACTAATGCCCATGCCCCGGATTAATCCCCGCCAACTCCAAGCCGTTCAATTCAACATTGATATTCCGCTCCGCTGCTGAGGAGATAAAATCAGCAATAGTTTCTAATATATCGTGATCGATAAATTGCGCTTTAATGCCATCAATAATCAAGTCACTATCATCAGGCACCTTGTTTAATGAGTGACGCAATAAAGCTTTATTCAAAAACGACACATCTTTATGTAACCGTAGCAAATAATGCGAGCCATGTTGAACCAAGGAAATAGCTTGATGGTAATTGGCCTTCAAAACAAAAAAGAAACCACAAGCCATACCAATTGCAATCCCTTGTAATAAATCGGTGATTAAAATCGCCGATACCGTAATCGCAAACGGCAAAAACTGATTCCAGCCTTTACGATAAAACTCTAAAAACAAGCTCGGTTTTGCCAATTTATAACCGGTTTGCAACAAAATCGCCGCTAAACACGCCAAAGGAATGGTGTTTAAAAATTCGGCAAAAAATAACACGCTAACCAGTAATAAAATTCCATGGAAGAAACAGGCAACGCGGGTTTGACCACCTGCGTTAATGTTGGCCGAGCTACGCACAATCACAGCCGTAATCGGTAAGCCGCCCATCAACGCACTAATCATATTGCCTAAACCTTGCGCTTTTAACTCTCGATTAGTCGGCGAGATGCGCTTATGTGGATCAAGTTTATCAACCGCTTCAATACTCAGTAACGTTTCTAAACTGGCAATAATCGCTATAGTCGCAGCAATACTGTAAACCTTGGGATTGGTCAAATAGCTAAAATCCGGTAAGCGTAACTGGTCAATAAATGCCCCCGCGCTACCCAATGCGGGCAAAGACACCAAATGCTGCCCAGCAATTACCCATTCCGGCATCAACTTCAGCGCCAAGCTGTTGTAGCTAATTCCCCAAACCACTGCTAACAACGGTCCGGGAATCAAACGCAACATGGCAAAACGCTTGATAAATGGCGTCTCCCAAATAATCAAAATCAACAAAGCCACGGCGCTCACTAAGGTCACCCCCGGTGTAATCGCTTCAATTGATTGAAATAATTCAAAAAAGCTAGAGCCCGCAGTCTCTTGCATATAGCTTTCGTCACCGTCATAACTCGCGTCATAACCAGTAGCATGTGGGGTTTGCTTAATGATCAAAATTAACCCAATCGCCGCCAACATACCTTTAATCACCGCCGCTGGAAAAAAAGCCCCTATTAAACCGGCTCGTAAAAAACCTAAAACAATTTGTAAACCACCCGCAAACAACAAGCTCAATAAAAAGCCACCAAAACCACCCAAAGCTTCAATGCCATTGAAGACAATCACCGTTAAACCGGCCGCCGGTCCAGAAACACTTAATTGTGAACCACTAGCCCAAGCAACAATCACACCGCCAACCAAACCGGCAATAATCCCTGAAAATAATGGCGCACCAGAAGCCAAAGCAATCCCCAAACATAAGGGCAAAGCCACCAAAAACACCACAATGCTGGCAGGCAAGTCGTAGCGTAAACGACTGAGATAAAAATTCAGTTCTGTTTTCATTAGTTAATCCCTGTAACAACTAATCAGCGTAGCGATAAATTGGATTGATTTGAGTATTGTGATCTAACTTAATCAACTCGCTAATCAAACCATCATTCAAACCGTACACCCAACCATGAATAGACGGTTTATGGCCCTGTTTCCAAGCGGTTTGAATGATTGAGGTATGCGCCAAATGATAAACCTGTTCAATAATGTTCAACTCAACCAAGCGATCAACTTTCTTCACAGGATCAATCGATTCCAATTCTTCCTGATGAAAGCGATAGACATCTTTAATATGTAATAACCACTTATTAGCAATCAACAAATCCGCACTTTGCGGCTGCATCGCCGCCTTCACACCGCCACAACCATAATGGCCACAAACAATCACATGCTTTACTTTTAAAACCGAAATCGCATATTGCAAAACACTCAAGCAATTAAAGTCAGTGATAATCACTTGATTAGCGATATTACGGTGAACAAAAATTTCACCCGGCTGAGCGTTGACTACAGTTTCAGCAGGTACTCGGCTATCCGCACAGCCTATCCACAAAAACTCAGGCCGCTGCTCTTTAGCTAATTCATTGAAGTAATTGGGCTGGCGAGCAATCATGTCTTGCGACCAAGCTTTATTTTCTAGTAGTAATTTGGAAGGTGTATGCATAAAAAATCCTTTAAGTAGCTAATATTATTATGATTAAGGTTGTCATCATATAGTATCGAATCAATACTATATCCCGATAATACCGAATACATCAACCCTTAATCTCATAAAGTTCCATCAAACGAAAAATTTGTCGCTAACCTAAATTGGTTAGCTGAAAATTCCGATTGAATTAACATCCTAGCGCTTGAACCTTACATAAACCTTTCAAGAACCAGTTAGAAGCTTTTTAGATAGGGAAATAAGCAGAGTTAATCAAACTGCACAGCAATCCGCACGCCACTGATATCTGCACTCGGCGGCTCAATTTTGATTTTTGCTGCATGTAAATCAGCGATTTCTTTGACGATAGCTAAACCCAAACCACAACCATCACCAAGGCTGCCCTGAATTCGGTAAAACCGCTCGAAAATCTTTTCCTGCTCGTCAACAGCAATACTTGGACCTTCATTTTCGACACTCAACACCAGCTCAGAATTAGCCTCAAGCTGAATTTTGACACTAATATGCCCCCCGAGCTTGCCATAAGCAATGGCATTATCGAGCAGGTTACTCAATAACTCGCGCAGCAAAACCGGATCACCTTTAACCTGAATCAAAGCCTGACTAGCTTCAAAACCTAAATCCATCCCTCGCTCCAATGCTCTTGGCACCCAATCCATACAGGTTTCCCGAACCAGCGCGGTTAAATCAATCAATTTGAAATCAGGCTGTGATTGCGATACCGACTCTGATTTCGCCAAAGTCAGTAATTGAGTACTCAGGTGAGCAACCCGATCGGCAGAGTTTTTGATTTGCATCAGCGCCAAATCGATGGCTTGTCGATCATCATGCGCCAGCGCACGCTCAGCTTGCAACTTCAAACCTGCCAATGGCGTACGTAATTGATGCGCGGCATTTTCAATAAATCGCTGTTGAGCAATCAAGGTCGCCCCCAACCGTTGTAACAGTCCATTGATCGTATGCGTTAAGCCCAATACTTCCAAAGGCACACCCGCATCAGAAATCGGCTTAAAGTCTTTAACAGACCGTTTGGCAATGACTTTCGCCAAATTGTTCAGCGGCTTAAGTTCTTTACTCACGCCAGTCCAAATATAAAAACAGGTAATGAAAACCAAAAACAACTGCGGCACAACATCCGCCAACAGAATTTCATGCATCATGCTGCGACGTTTATTCAAGGTTTCCGCCACCGAAATCACCACATGCTCAGCCTGTGGCGCTTGTTTGCTTAGTACTGAGACAATCCTGACCTTTTGATCGTCAATCTCGCCATCCCAAAACCAAGCTTCATTAGCCAACAAATTCGTCATCACCGGACTCGGCAGTTTTTCATCACCCGCCAGAAAACCATCTGCCTCAGACTCAACTTTAAAAAAAGTCTTATCGACATCATCCCAACGAAACACTTCCACTGCGGTAGGCGGCAATTCAAAACTGACATGATTTTGTTTGGTTTTGACTTCCTGTGCCAACGATTTTGCCGAATCCAGCAGCCAGCGGTCATAAGCCAAATCCGCATAATGCAAAGCCACAAAATAAGACGCCGACGCATCCAAAATCACTACCAGAATCAACGGCAACGCCAAGCGTGACAATAACTTTGCTCGTAAACTTTGCGGTTTATTCATCTGCATCTTGCTCCAATAAGTAACCCAATCCCCGCACAGTTCTGATCCGGATACCCAAAGACTCCAAACGTTTACGCAGCCTATGCACATAAACCTCGATAGCGTTATCCGCCAAATCATCAGAATGAGAAGCCAGCCGCTGAGCAATACTATCTTTACTAACCACACGCCCCGCTTGTAACAATAACGCCTCCATCACTCCATATTCCCTTGGTGGCAACAACATAGGCTTATCATCAACCGTCAACTGCTGAGTAAGCGGATCAAGCACCAAACGCCCAAAACGAATATCGTGATTAACCCCCCCGTGACTACGACGTAATAAAGCCTTCACCCGCGCCTCCAACTCACGCAGTTCAAAAGGCTTGGTCATATAATCATCGGCGCCCAATTCCAAGCCACTCACCCGATCATTTAAACCATCACGAGCAGTCAGAATTAATACCGGAATCGCTGAGTTCCGCGCCCGCAATTGCCGCAACAACTCCCGTCCATCCATATCCGGCAACCCCAAATCCAGAATCACCAAGTCATAAGGTTGGGTGCTTAAAGCACTGCAAGCATAATTGCCGGTTACCGCCAAAGTAACATCAAATCCCCAGTCATTAAGACTTAAAGACAAGCCATCACCCAATACCGCATCATCTTCAACCAGCAGGATTCTCATAAAACGCTCAAAAATTGGCAGGAATATTGATGGTAACTTGCATGGCGATACCTGCTATCAGTTTATGTTTGGCGACTGCTAGATTGTTGCACACTTTTCCATAATTCAGCGATGTTGCGGCATTCGCTCAATTCTTAACCAACACCCACTGCGGCTGCTCAACCCGCTGCAACCAGCCGATCACAGCTAAACTTTGATTGACCAACAATCGCTGCGGCATCAAGCCCAATAGCAACACCAACAACGCTGGCACCATCAACAGCAACAACTCGCGCGGTAATAAATCCTGGCTGCGTTGCACATCGACTTGCACTACCGGCCCCCAAAAACCTTGGCGGATGTAGTTCAGCAAGTAACCGGCGCCTAAAACAGCAGCAAACAAGGCGACGAAACTCAGCACCGGCAAGCCTTCGATTACACCGAGCAACATCAACAATTCCGCGACGAAACCATTGCTGCCCGGTACGCCAATGCTGGCTAAAGCGAACAAGAAAAACAAGGTGGTTAAGCGCGGTAAAGGCTTGGCTAATCCGCCGAGATGGACTAATTCATTGCTGCCTAAACGCTGTTCTATCATCCCCGTCAACAACATCAGGCTACTGGCGATTAAGCCAAAATTCAGCAATTGCATCACCGCACCTTGCAAGGCTTGTTGATTAAAAGCAGCGATGGCCATCACTACCATGCCAACGTGACTGATACTGGCATAGGCTAATAAGCAACGTAAATTGGTTTGGCGCAGGGCAATCAGCGCGGCGTAGACCAAGGTGATTGCGCCGATAATCGCCAATAACCAGCGATGTTCAAATGCTGCTTGTGGCGCTAATGGCAAAGCGAAACGAATGATGCCGTAAAGCCCCAGTTTTAAACCCACCAATAAGGCAGTTAAATGGGTTGGCGCTTGCATCGCCACGGTCGGCAGCCAAGTATGAAACGGCAATAATGGCGCTTTGACTGCAAAACCCAGCAACAGCAAAGCAAACACTAATTGTTGTAGCGCTAAATCCATCGGCGTTGCCAATAACGCCGGCAAGCTGAAACTCCAAACTCCGCCATGCTGTTGGGCGTAGTTTTGCGCCAGCAAAATAATTGCAAATAATAGCGGTGCACCGCCAAACAGCATGAATAAAGTATATTTATTGGCGGCTTGGCGACGTTCGGCACCGATACCCCACAAACCAATCAACAAGAAAATCGGCGGTAAGGTTAATTCCCAAAACAGGAAAAACAGCACTAAATCGGTGGCGGTAAACACGCCAATGGAGACGGTTTCTAATAGCAACATCAGCGCCCAATGCAAGCGCGTCAACGACTGAACATTTTGCC
>JBEGMT010000208.1:0-3688 GCA_041182925.1 Pseudomonadota bacterium
GCACTATCACCGCACTGGCTACCGCTGTTTCGCCTTTTTTAGCTGGAATAAATTTCCATTTTTTAACAGCATCAATCGCTGCTTCATCCAGCATTTCGTGGCCACTGCTGGTTTCAACTTCAACAGAATTTGCTGTGCCTTCGGGTGATACTTGAACTCTCAACATTACTTTACCGGTCCAGCCGCGACTTTTAGCAATCGACGGATATTCCGGTTTTGGGTTAGTTAAATAATTAGCTTTGAAATTGGCCTCAGTAAAATGTTCAACCGCGGGTGCTGGTGCTGCAGGAGCCGGTGATGCAGCGGCTGGTGGCGTTGGTTGCGGTGCACTGACTGGTTCTACAGGCGCGAAATCCGGCGATTTTTGTACAATCGGTGGCGCTTTTTTAATAATTGGTTTTGGTAGTGGTTTTTTGGGTGGTTCAACCGGTTTGGGTGGTGCAACCTGTGGTTTGGGTGCAGAGATGGTGACCATAGACACCTCCATCTGTAACGCTTGTGCCGGTGTAAATTTTTCTTCAGGCGCGAAAAACCACATCAACGCATAAATATGAATTAATGAGACTAATATGGTTAATAAACTAACCATATTATTGGCTTTTTCTTCGCCGAATAATTGACTAATCAATGTTGAGCTATGGTTAGTGATTGATATTTCGTTGCCGGAAATAGGGCGGTGGTGCACAGCGTTTCCCTTGCAATTTGATAAATGCGTGAAGGTTAAAGTAAAAGTTTTATTGAGTTGCCAAAACAAATCGATAAACTGTTTTGGCAACGTTATTTTAATGATTACAACTCATCTAGTGCTTTGAATTGATAGCCTTGACCGTTTTGCCATGATAAATAAAGCTCGTCACCATTGCTGAGCAAAAAACCATAGTCAGCGCTTTCGGTGGTACTGGCAACGGTTTTTGCGGTTGACCAAGTTTTGCCACTATCGGCTGATTGAATTAATTGCAGCAGATTGTTTTTACCGTCAAATTCAGACCAAATAATCGCGACATTTTCACCACTGGCTATGACGCTAGGGTGTTTGGCGCCTTGGTTGCCAAATCGATAAGCGGCTGAGTAGCTTTTACCTTGATCATTTGAATAACCATAAAATAAGCCTTGATGATCAGCGGCACCACTAAACCAAACGGTGTGATAAGTGCCATTATCAGCAATTGATAAAGCTGGGCCGTGATGCGGGCAAGCTTCGATTTTCCAGTTGTCTTGGCTGGCTCGTTGGACAGGGCCAGGTGTATTCCAGTCTTGGAATTTAACTAAAGCCTGATCACGAATCTGGCCTTCAAAAACATGACGCCACAGCACGACTGGTAGATTGTCGTTATCAATCGCAATCCCTAAACGGCAGCATTCGCAGCTATGCGGCGCTAACGGTTTGTTGGGATAAAAGCTTAATCCGCCATTATCTGACCAAGTGTAATAAACTGCGGTGCCTAAAAATTCTTGTTTTTTAGCTTTTGCCGCTTCTTTTTCGCGAGCATCTAACCAAGCGATAAAAATTTCGCCGTTTTTACCTATTGCTAACTCATCAAAGCGATGGCCGATAACATCAAGATTGTCATTGACGGTAATCGGTTTAGAAAAGCTTTTACCGCCGTCGATTGAACGACTAAAACGAATGTTGCCAGTATGGCGTTTTTCCAGATTTTGGGTCCAGGTCAAGTAAATGGCGCCTTTACTATCCAGTTTGATTTTGGGGCGATATTCGTCGTGAGCAGCAATCGCTTCGGCTTCAGTATTGACTTGTATGGGCGGTGAAAAATGCTCGCCTTGATCGTTGGATGATTGTAGGTAAATATGACCATTATTAACCCAAACTATCCAGAGTTTGCCTTGGTTATCGAAGCTAGCGGTCACAGTGTCAGAGCAACCGATATTCGGTAAATGCTGGGCATCTTTGCATAAGGTTTTTATATCGACAGTCGAGATTTGATTGATGGCTTGAGTGTCGGATGATTTGATGGATGGTTGATTACAAGCGTTAAGTGCCAAACCAGCTAAGATTAGCAGAGTAGATTTTACAGTTTTCATAAGTAGTAAAAAGACAAAAATTTCGCGAATGATAGCGGTTTTTAATAAGGCGATGGGGGAATTAATTAAACTATGTTATATGACGTAACAATTTGTTTTTGTTGTGCTATATGACATAGTCGATTCGCATAAAATCGCCTTATTTTTCCAAATCCTCAACTCGACTTTCCAGTTTTTTAAACTTTTGTAACAACTCAGGTAATTTACTGAGTGCGGCTAATTCTTTCCAAGCCACTTTGCGATCTTTGGCTGGGCTGCCAAACACTTGGCTGCCAGCCGCGACGTCTTGTGAGATACCGCTCCGCGCCATCACTACTGCACGAGTGCCGATTTTTACATGGTCAGCAACCCCTGAACTGCCTGCCAAAATTGCGCCGTCTTCAATGGTACAAGATCCGGAAATGCCAGATTGGCCGCAAATAATCACATTACGACCGACGACATTGTTATGACCAAGCTGAACCAAATTGTCGATTTTGCTACCCGCACCAATTTTAGTTGCCCCTAATGCACCACGGTCGATACAGGTGTTTGCACCGATCTCAACATTGTCAGCAATTTCGACATTACCAACATGCGGTACTTTAATATGTTGGTTATTACGAAATTTATAGCCAAAGCCATCGGCAGCGATAATTGCACCGGCATGGATAATCACGTTATCGCCCAAAATGCTGTGGTCATAAATCACCGCATTGGGGTGAATCAGGCAGTTTTTGCCGAGCTGGACATGATTGCCAATTCTAGCGCCGGCATGAATAGTGCTGCCGTCACCGATAACGCTATGTTGGCCAATGCTGGCAAACGCTGCGATATGAACATCGTTGCCAATTTGGGCGCTGGCTTCAATCGCTGCTTGTGAAGAAATTGAGCGGTGTAATTGTGGTTCTGGATGTAGCAGTTTGACGGCATTTAAAAAGCTGATTTCAGGGTCTTGGCAAACCAGTAAGGTTAATTGCTCAGGAATCTCGCCATCAATCAGCGCTTCAGCAATAAAACAGGCCGAAGCTTGGCTATCTTTGAGGTATTTTTTGTACTTACCATCACTTAAAACCGTTACTTGCAGGGCTTGTGCTGACATGATGTCAGCCGCTGATTGAATATCAATGTCAGCGTTTCCACCTTGAATTTGTGCATCGCATAATTGAGCTAGTTCCGTAATTTGCATAGCAGTTCCTATTTCCAAATGCCAATAATATGGGTGAAATCATCAGTCCACGGATGTAAACCAAAGGTTAACGGTAGTTTTTGCCAATGACCTAAACGGCTTTGTTGTAAACGTTGTAGACGTTCTGGGTTTTTGCTAATCACAACCCAATCGGTTGCAACGACTAAAGGTTGCTCGGTTTCCGGTTTGAATTCTTGTAACAATGCAGCCAAGTGCATAGTGTTGATATGATCGGCTAACACATTCTTGATGGCTAAATGGCGATTGGTGATGTGAAAAGCCAATAAGCCATTGTCGTTTAATTTTTTGAGGTACAGCTCTAAGGCTTCGCGAGTCAGTAAATGGGTAGGGACGGCATCAGAACTGAAAGCATCCATAATCAATAAATCAAAACTACCATCGTCTTCTTTGGCTAATGATAAGCGGGCGTCTCCCACGATCATTTCGGCTTTTTTATTACAACGATTTAAATAATTGAAC
>JBEGMT010000209.1:0-2630 GCA_041182925.1 Pseudomonadota bacterium
CTATTGGCTTTCACCAACTGATTATGTCCGGCCAGCTCTGGCAAAATGCCGTATTTAGCCGGACTATATAAAGCCGCCCCAACCCCAACCAAGCTGTAAGCGATCAAAGGTTCCAGATTCAATAACAATAATCCGGCGCCAGTGGCTTTAATTAAATTCGCCACAATCAATACCCGTGCTTTGGCAAATTGATCCGCAAAGGCACCGACCCAAGGCGCTAACACTACAAAAGCCACCAAGAATACGCTTTGCAAGGCTGGCACATACCAGCTTGCTGGTTGCGTGGCTTGCATCACCATCGCAATCACAGCAAATAAAATGGCATTGTCAGCAAAGGCTGAGAGAAATTGGGCAACTAATAAGGGATAGATTTGTTTATTCATACCGTTATTCATCCACTCGATGACTGAGTAATTGCGCTGCCAATTCGCTTGCTGCTGTGTAATCGGTTTTGCCAGTTGCTAATACGGGTAGTTTTTCAATCACAAAGACTTTTTTCGGTAGATTAATTGCCGCCACGCCTTCTGATGCTTCTACAAGTTGCTTAGCAGTTGCCTGATGTTGCGTGGTTAGTAAGATAAGTTGCTCGCCTTTTTTCGGATCAGGCAAACTGACAACGGCATGGTGCGCGTCAGGCCAAGCTTGGATGGCTAGTTGCTCAACTGCGGTTAATGACACCATCTCACCGCCGATTTTGGCAAAGCGTTTGCTGCGGCCTTTGATATGAATAAAGCCTTCTTCATCGACATGAACAATATCACCGGTGTCATACCAGCCTTCGCCGTAAGGTTCAGAGCAGGGCGGTACTAACACACCAGGATTATCCGGTAATAAATAGCCTTTCATAATGTTAGGGCCGGCGACATGCAGTTTGCCAGCATCTTCAATGCCGGGTACTGGTTCTAAATGAAACAGCATATCCGGTAAGAAACGACCCACACTGCCGGCTTTGTAATCCATCGGTGTGTTGACCGACGTGACTGGCGCGGTTTCGGTGGCGCCGTAGCCTTCTAAAATCCGAATCCCGAATTTATCAAACCAAGTCGTGCGGGTGTTTTCCTGTAATTTTTCTGCACCGGCCACCACATAACGCAGTTTGAAAAAGTCATAAGGATGGGCTTTTTTGGCATAAGCGGCCAAGAAGGTATTGGTGCCAAACATAATCGTCGCGCCGACTTCATAAGCCATTTCAGGAATGATCGCGTAGTGTAGTGGCGATGGATAGAAGAAACTGGTCATGCCATTGAGTACAGGCAGTAAAGTCCCGACGGTAAAGCCAAAGGAATGAAACATCGGCAAGAAATTTAACACCACATCGGTGGGGTTAAAGTCGATACGAGCTTTGATTTGTTTGTGGTTGGCCAGCACATTGGCGTGGGATAACACTACGCCTTTGGGTGAACCTTCTGAGCCTGAGGTAAACAACACCACAGCGGCATCATCCGCATCATAGTCGTGGCTTTTGTACCAATAATCAGCCGTTTTAGCTTGTAACAAGCCGATGACTTTATCCAGTCCAGTCAATGATGCGGCTAAATCTTCTAAATAAACTAGATTGACTGCTTTAGCTAAAGCATGGGCTTCATCTTCTAATTTGGCTAATTCGATGAATTTGCGTGAGGTTAAAACGGTGTTGATTTTTCCAGTGCGACAGGCTGAAGCCATGCCAGCGGCGCCTATCGAAAAGTTCAACATCGCAGGTACCCGTTGGTAAAGCTGCAAACCAATCACGACATTCAAAGTTTTGCAGCTATTCGGTAATAGCACGCCCACATTTTCGCCGCTGGCGGTGATGCGGTTAATCAATTTGCCAACAATGATGCTGCGGGTGATTAAGTTGTCATAACTTAACGGTATCCGTTCCATGTCTTCGGCAATCGTATGTTGACCGCCATGAATCCGTCGTGCTTCCAACAAAGCAGAAAAAATGGTTTGTCGGTAATGACTAGTGGCAAACATCATTTCGGTCATGATGTCGGTGAGGATATGGCCACTATGTTTGCGGCGGGCTTTGCCGGTGACGTCGCCGTGGGTTTCAATCAAGGTCGGCGGCAAAATGTGTAAAGTGATTTTCGGAAACCAGCGCAAACGGACAATATTGCGTAATTTAGAAAACGGCGTGTATTCGGTGCCGTCAATTCTAATTGGCAAAATCGTCGCACCGGATTTATCGGCCACCATGCCAGTGCCGTCATAGACTTTCATTAGCGAACCGGTCACCGTAATCCGACCTTCGGGGAAAATCACGGTTTTGGTGTCGTTTTGTAGATGATGAATGAGGGCTTTCAGGGAGATTGGATGGGTAGGGTCCATCGGGAATACTTTGGATAGCCTTAAAAATGGTTTAAGCCACCAGCGCTGGGAAATGTGGGTATTGATGGCAAAGGTAATGTCATCGGGTAGAAACACGCCAAGAATCAGCGGATCGAGAAAAGAATTGTGATTGGCAATAATCAACACCCGATCACCGGCTTGTCGATAATTTTCCAAGCCTACCACTTTGACTCGATACAACGCAGTTAGCAGTAAGCGTAACAAAATCTTGAGCATCAAATTTCTCCTACAAATGTCCGATTGGTGGCAGCAATTAAAAAACAGCGGGCACTATAAATATAAATTAAACATAGTTC
>JBEGMT010000210.1:0-6560 GCA_041182925.1 Pseudomonadota bacterium
GTTACGGTGGCGTGCGTTTCGGTGGTAGCGTGAGTATCGATGAAGCTTGGGAAATGGGCTTTGACCACATTGCTATCGCTAGCGGCGCGGGTAAACCAACCGTTATCGATTTAAAAAACAACTTAACTCGTGGTATCCGCAAAGCCTCAGACTTCTTGATGGGTTTGCAGTTAACCGGTGCGGCGAAAGATTCATCATTGGCTAACTTGCAAGTACGCTTGCCAGCTGGCGTTATCGGCGGGGGGTTGACTGCGATTGATACCGCGACTGAATTATTGGCTTACTACCCAGTTCAAGTCAGCAAAATCGTTAAACGCTATGAACAATTGGTCGCTAAATACGGTGCTGAATTTGTACGTGGCAGTTATGACAATGAAGAGTTAGAAATCCTCGAAGAATTTTTAGCCCATGGTCGAGTGATTGAACAAGAACGTCAACGCGCGGCAGATGCGGGTGAAAAACCAAACTTCTTACCATTCCTGCATCAATGGGGCGGCGTGACGATGTTCTATCGCAAAGGTATTAAAGACTCACCAGCTTATCGCCAAAACCACGAAGAAATTCACGAAGCCTTAGCTGAAGGCATTTGGTTGGCAGAAGGCATGAGCCCATTAGAAGCCTTGGAAGACCAATACGGCCATTTGAACGCGGTGCGTTTTGAGCAATTGGAAGAACAAGAAGGCAGATGGCGTAAAACTGGTGAAAAAGAGGTCACTTTGCGCGGCTTGTTTGTCGCGGCAGGTACAGCGCCTAACACCATTTACCAATCTGAGCATCCTGGCACGTTTGTCATGGATCACAAATTCTACAAACGTCACGAACCTGAATGGTTGCAAGGCAAAGCGACCTTGGTAGCCGCAGAAGACGAAGCACAAGTCAAAGTCGGCAAACCTGCGCCGTTTACCTCGTACAACAGCAATGGCCGTTACATCACGTTCTACGGTGATAACCATGCGGTTTACGCGGGCAACGTGGTAAAAGCGATTGCCAGC
This sequence comes from Pseudomonadota bacterium, assembly GCA_041182925.1. GTDB lineage: Bacteria > Pseudomonadota > Gammaproteobacteria > Methylococcales > Methylomonadaceae > Methylomonas. Next base: position 993 of record JBEGMT010000210.1, read on the forward strand.
GCTAAAGACGGTTATCCGTACATTGTTAAATTGTTTGCTAATGAATTAGCCAGTTTGGATGCCGGACAACAAGCACAACGCGACGCGCAATTACACGCTTTGCAAGACCGTTTGGATGCGGCATTTTTAGCCCATGTGGTTGAAGTGAAACGTTTAACCCCGACCATTATTGAAGTGATCATCAAAGCGCCAGCCGCTGCGAAAAACTTCGAGCCAGGTCAGTTCTATCGGGTACAAAACTTTGAATCTTTGGCCCCCGTCAAACAGGGCACCACTTTAGCCGCTGAAGGTTTGGCGTTGACCGGTGCTTGGGTGGATAAAGAACAAGGCTTAGTGTCGTTAATTGCCTTGGAAATGGGTAGCTCCAGCCGCTTGTGCGCGACTTGGCAAGCCGGCGATCCATTAGTATTAATGGGAGTTACAGGCGCACCCACCGAAATTCCACGCAATAAAACCGTGCTGTTATTAGGCGGTGGTTTAGGTAACGCAGTCTTGTTTTCCATCGGTAAAGCTTTACGTTCTGCGGGCAACAAAGTGATTTACTTTGCTGGCTACCGTAACCGTGAAGATTTATTCCGAGTCTCTGATATTGAAGACGCTTCTGACGTCATCGTCTGGGCGGTGGATGATAAACCGGGCAATGAAGCCATTACTCCAACCCGTCCACAAGACAAATCATTCGTTGGCAATATCGTGCAAGCGATGGTGTCATTTGCTAAAGGCGAAATGGGCGAAACTGCATTGCGTCTACAAGATGTCGAGCATTTAGTGGTGATTGGTTCTGACCGTATGATGTCAGCGGTGAAAGATGCCCGTCATGGCATTTTGAAACCATACCTGAAAGCCGACCATGAAGCGATTGGTTCTATCAACTCACCGATGCAGTGCATGATGAAAGGCGTTTGCGCCCAATGTTTATGCAAACACGTTGATCCAGACAGTGGCGACATCAGCTTTACCTACACTTGCTATAACCAAGACCAAGCGCTGGATTATGTTGATTTCACCAATCTGCGTGCCCGTCTGAGACAAAACAGCGTTCAAGAAAAACTATCCTCGTTGTGGCTGACTTATCTGTTAGAAACTGACAACGGTTAAACTTAATCGTACCTATCGCCATGCCTACAAGCCTGTAGGCATGGCAAAACAGCAATGACGTGGCATCCTGCTTACGTTTATTGTCCCGCGTTACAGATTTTTATGAAATTGGAGTTCACAGTGTTCGCACGTTTGCCACTATTCCTGTTACTCACCTTATCGCCACTAATCGCTTGGGCAAATGCAGAAACCGCTACTCAAGCCTTAAACCTCACTCAACATTGGGTAGGCTATACAGCAATTGGCATTTTTGCCTTCGCCTACCTTCTGGCGATGACTGAAGAAGTCACCGAGCTCAATAAATCCAAACCGATGGTATTGGCAGCCAGTTTAATCTGGGCTTTTATCGGCTCAATTTATGTGTCTGGTGGCATGGGTGAACAAGCCGGCCACGCATTTCGCACTTGTTTGGAAGGCTATGCGGAATTATTTCTATTCATTATGGTTTCAATGGCTTATCTGAACGCGATGGAAGATCGTGGCGTATTCGATAATCTGCGCGTCTGGTTATTAAGCAAAGGTTTTAGCTATCGCAAATTATTCTGGATTACCGGCATTATGTCGTTTTTCATGTCCTCAATTTGCAATAATCTCACTACAGCACTATTAATGGGTGCAGTGATTTTGGCAATGGGCAAAGACAATAAACGTTTCGTTACACTGGCTTGTATCAACGTCGTGGTGGCTACTAATGCTGGCGGTTCATTCAGCCCCTTTGGTGATATTACCACCCTGCTAGTTTGGCAAAGTGGTGTTGTCCCCTTTGTAGATTTCTATTCTTTATTCCTACCAGCCGTGGTCAACTTTGCTTTACCAGCCATGATCATGCATTTTTGGATTCCTAACCAACAACCTGCCGCTGTTGGTAAAGCACCTGTCATGAAGCGCGGCGCTGTTACCATGATTATTTTATTCTTATTGACCATTGTCACAGCTGTCTGTTTTGAAAATCTATTAAAACTGCCACCAGCGGCGGGTATGTTGGCAGGTTTAACTTATCTGAAATTTTTAGGCTTTTATCTACAAAAAACCAGTCATAAAGAGAGCAATAAAATCAATGACTTTGCTCATGTCTACAAACTGTATAACGTGCAAGCACCTGCCGATAATAAAAACCAACGTTTCGACGTTTTCAAAAGCGTTGCAGCATTGGAATGGGATACTTTGTTGTTTTTCTATGGCGTTATGATTAGCGTTGGTGGTTTGAGCTTTATCGGCTATTTAACCTTGGCTTCTGATGTGCTTTATGTCGGCATGGATCCGACCATTGCCAACATTATCGTCGGCATTTTGTCAGCCTTCATCGACAACGGCACTATCATGTTTGCAGTACTCACCATGCACCCTGAGATTTCTCAAGGCCAATGGTTATTAGTGACATTAACCGCTGGTGTCGGCGGTAGCTTGTTAGCGATTGGCTCAGCCGCTGGTGTCGGCTTGATGGGACAAATGAAAGGTATTTACACCTTTAGCGCCCATTTAAAATGGATGCCGGTGATTATGGTCGGCTACATTGGCAGTATCGCCGTCCACTTTTTGATAAATGGACGGTATTTCTAATCTGCCCTTCTCTATTCAAACTGTTTGTCTCGCAAACAGTTTGAATTCGCTGTTTTCTAAATGACGCTAAAACAACTAACGGTTAAAGTTGAAGGCCAAATCCAAGGCGTCGGTTTTAGACCTTTCATTTTCCAACTCGCTCAGCAATTTCAGCAACTCGGCTATGTCGCCAACCATGCACAAGGCGTGGTGATTGTTATCCAAGGCCAAGTTAATCAACAGCAAAACTTCCTTAACACCCTGCAAAGCCAATTACCACCATTTGCCGAAATCCATAGCTTAACAATCAGCGAAAACCCACACAGCCGGTTCACTGATTTTCAAATTATCCCCAGCCAAACCGATGGCAAGCCCTCGGCCTTTATCATCCCCGACCTTGCACCCTGCCCTGCTTGCCTTAGCGATTTAACTAATCCCAACAGCCACTTTTACCGTTATCCGTTTACCAGTTGCTGTCATTGCGGGCCGCGTTACAGCATTATCCAAGCCCAGCCGTTTGATCGGGCAAATACCAGCATGGCAGCATTTCAGCTTTGCCCAGCTTGTGAACAGGATTATCAAAATCCAAACAACCGACGTTTTCATGCCCAAACTCTAAGCTGCCCAGCTTGCGGACCAAATCTGCAATTCATCTCAACCGCTGGCGTAATTCATAACGATCCCATCAAATCAGCCATCGAATTATTACAAGCGGGCAAAATCTTGGCGCTTAAAGGCATTGGTGGTTTTCAATTATTGGTCGATGGTAATAATCAAGCCGCTGTCGAACGCTTACGACAACGAAAACAACGACCTTACAAACCCTTGGCCTTGATGGTTGCCGACCTTAATGCTGCCGAACAGCTGGGTTTTATTTCTGAACCACAACAAGCCGCTTTAACGTCAGCCGCTGCGCCAATTGTTTTACTACAACGCCGTGCCACCAATACAGTTGCCAAAGCGGTTGCCGATAACAATCAGCTGCTCGGCATTATGCTCCCTGCTTCACCGCTGCATTATCTAATCGCCCAAGCAATGCTAAGCCCGTTAGTGGTGACGAGTGGCAATCGCCACTACCAGCCTTTGTGTATCGATAATCAACAAGCCCTTGGTGAATTAGGCGAAATTGCCGATGGCTTTTTACTGCATGACCGAGTGATTCAACGGCCAGTAGATGATGCAGTGGTGCGAGTAATTGCAGGAAAAATGACGGTGTTACGTCTTGGGCGTGGTTATGCACCATTAACCATCGCTACGCGATTGCCAGTCGCTAATCGCTTGGCTTTGGGTGGGCATTTAAAAAACACACTAGCGCTAGGCGTTGATCAGCAAATTATCAATAGCCAACATCTCGGCGACTTGGACAACCCTGACAACCAACGCCAAGCCTTGGCAGCGATTAAAGACTTACAACAGCTCTACGGCATCGAAAATCCAAACCTCATCCACGATTTGCATCCTGATTATTTCGGCAGCCGCTACGCCAGCTCACCAACCGACAGCCAAGCGATTCAACATCACCATGCTCATATTCTGGCGTGTATGGCTGAACATCAATTACAACCACCTGTATTAGGTTTTGCGTGGGACGGCGCAGGTTTGGGAAACGATGGCTTAACTTGGGGTAGCGAAGCTTTATTGATTAATCAGCAAGGTTTTCAACGAATAGCGCATTTACGGCCGTTTGCCTTAATCGGTGGCGACAGTGCCGCGCGAGAACCTCGCCGGATCGCCTTGGCCTTGTTATATCAACTCCACGGCGACCAGCTCAACGATCAATCGGCTAGTCTGCAAAGTTTTGCAGCTGCACAACGCTCAGTATTGAAACAAATGCTGGTTAAAAACCTCAACTGTCCATTAACCACCAGCGCCGGTCGTTTATTTGATGCTATCGCCAGTTTGCTAGATATTTGCCAAATCAATGATTACGAAGGTCAAGCGGCAATGCTGCTTGAGCAACAAGCCAATTTATCGACCCTAAACGCTGAATATCCATTCGAGCTAAGCGAGACAACCCCAAGCGTCATCGACTGGCAACCATTGCTTAAAGCACTCTTGCTTGACCTTAATCAAAGCCCGATTCATGACATCGCCGCAAAATTCCATAACACTTTGGCGACAATCATCCTGCAACTAGCCAAGCGAGCTGGGGTAAAATGCATCGCCCTCAGCGGTGGTTGTTTTCAAAACGCCTATTTAACCGCCCAAACAGTCGCTAAATTAGAGGCGGCTGGTTTTACGGTTTACCGCCATCAAAAGCTACCGCCCAATGACGGCGGCCTTGCCGTTGGCCAGCTCTATGCCGCCAGCCTCAATGCCTCTGTCACAAATCGGTCATAAAACACTGCTAAATTAGCAAGGTTATTGGGCTTGGAATATGAACTTATGTCGAATTTGAATATTTTGGTTGTCGAAGACGAAGAAGCCATTCGCGAAATGCTGATTATGGCGCTTGGTCAAAACGATTTAAATGTCACAGCAGTTGCCAGTGCAGAACTAGCACTACAGACTTTGGCTGACAAAACGATGGATTTGCTAGTGCTCGATTGGATGCTACCCGGCATAAGCGGGGTTGAATTAGCCAGACGCTTAAAAAATGATCCGCATTACAAACAATTACCGATCATTCTACTGACCGCAAGAGGCGAAGAAACCGATAAAATTCGAGGTTTAGAAATTGGTGCCGACGATTACATGACCAAACCGTTTTCACCGAAAGAATTGGTCGCACGGATTAAAGCAGTGATGCGCCGCAGCGGTAAACTCAATGAAAGTGGTCAAATCAGTGTCGATAGCATTGTCTTAGACCCAGAACAACACCGACTCAGCATTGAGGGTAAAACCTTGGAAATCAGCCCAACCGAATTTAAGCTGATGCAATTTTTTATGAGCAACCCTGATAAAGTCTACAGCCGCACCCATCTACTCGAT
>JBEGMT010000211.1:0-7224 GCA_041182925.1 Pseudomonadota bacterium
ATACTATCCGATTATCGTTTAAAAACATGTGATCTGTAATATATTTAAAATTATCTGTCCCCTATTTAACAAATCTTCCCCTATATTTTTGAGGTAATGTAATGCAAGTTTCTGTCGAGAAGACATCAGAATTAAGCCGAAAAATGACTGTCAGTATCCCTGAATCTGTTGTTCAAGAAAAGATGGATGCGCAATTTAAAAAACTAGCTCGGGAAGTTAAGGTTGACGGTTTCCGTCCAGGTAAAGTACCTGTTAGTATGGTAAAGAAACTTTATGGCGATAGAGTTAAAAGTGATGTTACTGGTGATTTAATTCAATCGACTTACTTCGAAGCATTGCAACAACAAGATTTATCGCCAGCGGGTTATCCTAATCTGCAACCTGTCGATAAAGAACAAGGTTTTGAATATATAGCAGAATTTGAAGTTTATCCTGAGGTTAGCTTAGATGCGGTCGCTGATTTAGAAATCAGCCGTCCATCTGCAACTGTTATCGATGCTGATGTTGAAGCAATGATTGAAAAATTAAGACAACAAAAGAAAACTTGGGTAGAGGTTGAGCGTAAATCAGAGGCGCAGGATCGTGTGACGATCCATTTTGCGGGAACTTCTGAAGGTGAGAACTTCACCGATGGCAAAGTTGAGAATTATGCTGTTGAAATTGGTGGTCAGCAAATGATTCCTGGTTTTGAAGATGAATTAAAAGGTTTGGCTGCTGGTGACAAGAAAACATTTTCTATTGTGTTCCCAGAAAAATATAACAGTGAAAAATTGGCTGGCAAAACCGCTGAATTTGAAATTGAATTAGTTAAAGTTGAAGAGCCAGCATTACCTGAGTTGGATGCAGAGTTTATTAAAGCCTATGGCGTAGAAGATGGCGATGTTAATAGTTTCCGTGCCGACGTTAGAGCTAATATGGAAAGAGAGTTGTTACAAGGTTTAAAAAATAAACTTAAAAACAACGTAATGGATGCTTTATACGAAAAGGTTGAAATCACCGTACCTAATGCGTTAATTGATCAAGAGATTCAAGCATTGATGCAACCTTATGCAGAGCGCGCACAAAAAATGCGTTTGAAATTGGAAGATTTGCAGTTGCCAAGAGATATGTTTGAAAATCAAGCCAAACGTCGTGTGACTTTAGGTTTATTGCTAGGTGAAATCATTAGCCAAAACGAAATCAAAATTGACGACGAAAAAGTGCGTTCAGTGATTGAAGATATGGCGAAAAGCTATGAAAAACCAGAAGATGTAATCAACTGGTATTACGCAGATAAAAAACGCTTGAGTGATGTTCAACAAATGGTAATGGAAGACCAAGCGGTTGAATGGGTTATTAGCAAAGCAAAAGTTAGCGATGAAACTGTCGGTTTCAGCGATGTGATGGAAAAACAATAATTTCAGAGGCCAATAATGTATATCCGAAATGCTATGCAAGGAATGACAGAGCCACAAGCCACAGGTGGTTTGGTGCCGATGGTGATTGAACAGACTGCTCGTGGAGAGCGGTCATTCGACATCTATTCGAGACTATTAAAAGAACGCGTCATCTTCTTGGTCGGTAAAGTTGAGGATTACATGGCTAATTTGGTTGTGGCGCAATTGTTATTTCTAGAGTCTGAAAATCCTGATAAAGACATTCACCTTTATATCAATTCGCCCGGCGGCTCTGTGACTGCTGGGATGGCTATTTATGACACCATGCAGTTTATTAAACCGGATGTTAGTACCATGTGTATTGGGCAAGCGGCAAGTATGGGAGCTTTGTTGTTGGCAGGAGGAGCCGCCAGTAAACGCTATTGTTTACCACATTCAAGAGTAATGATTCATCAGCCCTTAGGTGGTTTTCAAGGTCAAGCATCAGATATTGATATTCATGCACGTGAAATTTTATTGATTCGCGATAAATTGAATGCGGTTTTAGCTCATCATACAGGACAACCGTTAAGTAAAATTGAGCAGGATACAGACAGAGATAACTTTTTAAGTGCTGAACAAGCGGTTGAATACGGTTTAATCGATAAGGTATTGAGCAGTCGTGCTTCTTAACAATGACTGATAATCAATAAGATAAGTTAAACAATTGTTTGCGGACTATCCAGATTTAGTTGAGTAGTCTTTGGCGTTGGGAGTTTCTATGAGTAAAGATAAAAACAGTAAAGATGATAATAAATTACTTTACTGCTCTTTTTGCGGAAAAAGTCAAAATGAAGTTCGCAAATTAATTGCAGGTCCTTCGGTTTATGTCTGTGATGAATGTGTAGAACTTTGTAACGATATTATTAAAGATGAGTTGCTAGAAGACCAAGATACGTCTATTTCACCAGCGTTGCCGAAGCCAAAAGAAATTAAATATGAGCTAGATGGTTATGTTATTGGCCAAGATAAAGCTAAGAAAATTCTATCAGTAGCTGTTTATAATCATTATAAGCGTTTGCATAGTAATGTTAAAAAAACGGATGTTGAATTGGGTAAAAGTAATATTTTGCTGATTGGACCTACTGGTTCAGGTAAAACATTATTAGCAGAAACTTTAGCTAAATTACTGGATGTGCCTTTTACTATTGCTGATGCTACTACATTGACTGAAGCGGGTTATGTGGGTGAGGATGTAGAAAGTATTATTTTAAAATTGCTGCAAAAATGTGATTTTAATGTTGAAAAAGCAGAAACAGGTATTGTTTATATTGATGAGATCGACAAAATCACACGCAAATCTGAGAATCCATCAATTACACGTGATGTTTCAGGCGAAGGTGTTCAGCAAGGTTTACTTAAATTAATTGAAGGTACTGTTGCTTCAGTGCCTAAAGATGGGGGCCGTAAGCATCCACAACAAGATTTTGTTCAGGTTAATACTGCTAATATCTTATTTATTGTAGGCGGAGCTTTTGCTGGATTGGATAAAGTGATTAAAAATCGCAATGTCAAAGGTGGGATTGGTTTCTCTGCTGAAGTTAAAAGTAAAGATGAAACTATGAACGTTGGTGAATTATTTGCCGATGTGCAAGCTGAAGATTTAGTCAAGTATGGTTTAATTCCAGAGTTTGTAGGTCGTTTACCAGTAGTAGCGACTTTGGACGAGTTGGACGAAGCAGCGTTAATCCAGATTTTGACTGAACCCAAAAATGCTTTAATTAAGCAATATAAACATTTATTTGAAATGGAAGGTGCTGATTTAGAGTTTAGAGATGATTCTTTATCGGCAATTGCTAAAAAATCAATGGAAAGAAAAACCGGTGCTCGTGGATTGAGAACAATTGTTGAAAATGTGTTGTTAGATACTATGTATGAATTGCCATCTAATGACAAAATTTCTAAGGTTGTGATTGACGAAAACGTGATTTTGGGTAAATCAGAACCGATTTTGGTTTATGAAATTGACCAGAATCGCGCGGTTGCTGAATCGTAAAAAATTAGGTTGTTATTAGGACAATGAAAAAAGGGCTTATAAAAAGCCCTTTTTTTATACCTTAGCAAAAAAGCCCTTGTTTTCTATGCGAAAGCCCTTATCTAAGATACTATCGTAATCTATTGAGATCCTGTTAAAGGAAGCGAACGAAATGACACAGTTAAATAAAGATGATTTGATTCCAGTTTTACCATTGCGTGATGTTGTGGTTTATCCGCATATGGTTATTCCATTGTTTGTTGGAAGAGGGATGTCGATAGAGGCTTTAGATGCCGCGATTCGTCAAGATAAACAAATATTGTTAGTTGCACAGAAACAGGCGAATGTTGATGAGCCGATTTTTGATGATTTATATCAAGTTGGCACTTTGGCAAATATTCTGCAGTTACTGAAATTGCCTGATGGTACGGTTAAGGTATTGGTTGAGGGTAGTCAACGTTGTTCGGTACATCATTATCAAGAGTTTGATGGATATTGTGCGGCTGGTGTAGTGGCATTGAATGACGAGATCAATGTTTCTGATCAAGAATTAGATGTATTGCAGCGAACTGCTATCAATTCGTTTGATCAATATGTCAAGCTTAATAGCAAAATTCCGCCAGAAGTATTGAATTCATTGAATAGTATTGATGATGCGGGGAGATTGGCCGATACGATGGCAGCTCATATGGCACTTAAAGTCGAAGAAAAACAAACCATGTTAGAAATGACTGATGTGGTTAAGCGATTGGAAAACTTGATGACCTTAATGGAAGGTGAAGTTGATCTTCTGGAAATGGAGAAAAAAATTCGTGGTCGTGTCAAGAAACAAATGGAAAAAAACCAGCGTGAATACTATCTAAACGAACAAATTAAGGCTATTCAAAAAGAGTTGGGTGATATAGAGGATGCTGGGAACGAGATTGATGAGCTAGAAAGGAAAATTTCTGCCGCCGGCATGTCAGCAGAAGCTAAAACCAAAGCATTGACCGAATTGAATAAATTGAAAATGATGTCGCCGATGTCTGCAGAAGCGACTGTAGTGCGTAATTATATTGATTGGATGGTGAATGTACCGTGGAAAAAGAAAACCAAAGTGCGTCATGACTTAAAAGTCGCTGAGCAGGTTTTAGAAGCTGAGCATTATGGTTTAGATAAGGTTAAAGAGCGTATTCTTGAATACTTGGCAGTTCAACAAAGAGTTAAGCAATTAAAAGGGCCTATTTTATGTTTAGTTGGGCCTCCAGGTGTTGGTAAAACTTCTTTAGGGCAATCAATTGCCCGTGCTACTAATCGTAAATATGTTCGAATGGCTTTGGGTGGTGTAAGAGACGAAGCTGAAATTAGAGGACATAGACGTACCTATATTGGCTCTATGCCGGGTAAAATTTTACAAAATCTATCAAAAATAAAAACTCGTAATCCAATGTTTTTGTTAGATGAAATTGACAAAATGGCTGCAGATTTTCGTGGGGACCCTGCTTCTGCTTTGTTAGAAGTTTTGGATCCAGAACAAAATCATGCCTTTGCTGATCATTATTTAGAAGTTGATTTTGATTTGTCAGATGTTATGTTTGTCGCAACTGCAAATAGTATGAACATTCCTCCAGCGTTGATGGATAGAATGGAAGTGATACGTTTGTCTGGTTATACGGAAGATGAGAAAACTAATATTGCGACTCGTTTTTTGATACCTAAACAAATTAAAAATAACGGTTTGGTTGAATCAGAATTACGTATTTCCGAAGCAGCTGTAATTAATATTATTCGTTATTATACGCGCGAAGCAGGTGTTAGAGGTTTGGAGCGAGAGATTTCTAAAATCTGTCGAAAAGTAGTTAAAGAATTATTATTGAAAGCTAAAAAATCCAAAATCACGGTTACTGATCAAAATTTAGATAAATATTTAGGGGTTCGTCGCTTCAATTACGGTATTGCTGAAGATAAAGATCAGATCGGCCAAGTAACTGGTTTAGCTTGGACAGAGGTGGGTGGTGAATTATTGACTATAGAAACTGCTGTTATGCCGGGTAAAGGCAAGCAATTATCTACCGGTAAGCTAGGCGATGTGATGAAAGAATCGATTGAAGCAGCTGTTACTGTAGTTAGAAGTCGGGCGCAGGTTTTGGGAATCGATAATGAGGTTTTCCAAAAGAGTGATATTCATATTCATGTTCCTGAAGGTGCTACACCAAAAGATGGTCCAAGTGCTGGTATTGGCATGTGTACTGCAATCGTTTCCGCTTTAACTCAGATTCCAGTACGTTCGGATGTAGCGATGACCGGTGAAATTACTTTGCGGGGTGAGGTGCTGCCGATTGGTGGTTTAAAAGAAAAATTGTTAGCAGCCCATCGTGGTGGCATTACTACTGTTGTCATTCCTAGTGAGAATGAAAAAGATTTAGTCGAAATTCCCACTAATATTAAGCAAAATTTGACTATTAAAACGGTACGCTGGATTGATGAAGTGTTTGAGATTGCTTTGCAGTCAAAACCAGTGCCTTTGGTGGTAGTTGAGGCAGGGGAAAAAAGCCCAGGAAAACATGAAATAGCTGGTCGTCAGGTTCTTGCCCACTAAATAAACATGGCAAAAACTATCGTCATATAAGGCTATAGTTGCGCTTGACACGGCCAGTAGGCGATTGTTATAAATGCTTACCCCGAAAAAATGGGGATTGTGAATCGGAATACAGGAGAATCCCGATTTACAGCGCAAGATTTACTGCTTGTTTGCTAACAATAATTAACACAACAATCCTAAGGGGAAATAAATGAATAAATCTGAGCTTATCGATGCAATCGCAAATGCATCACAGTTGACTAAAGCTGATGCTGGACGTGCTTTGGATGGTTTTATTAAAGCAGTTGAAGGTGCCTTAAAAGCTGGTGATTCTGTTGCTTTGGTTGGCTTTGGAACCTTTGAAGTTAAAGAAAGAGCTGAGCGTAAAGGCCGTAATCCGCAGACAGGTGAAGAGATAACTATTAAAGCTGCAAAGATTCCTTCATTTAAAGCTGGTAAATCTTTAAAAGATGTTGTAAACTAGTATTTCTTAAGTCGGGTGCTTAGCTCAGCTGGGAGAGCATCGCCCTTACAAGGCGAGGGTCGGGGGTTCGAACCCCTCAGCACCCACCAGACTTAGGAGCGGTAGTTCAGTTGGTCAGAATACCGGCCTGTCACGCCGGGGGTCGCGGGTTCGAGCCCCGTCCGCTCCGCCAATACAGAAACCTCGGGCCGAAAGGTTCGAGGTTTTTTTTTGCTTAATGATTTTTGTGCCTGTGTAGATTGGCTTAGCGAGTCGAAGGACATTTTATGTTATTGAAAATTAGAGAGAAAGTTCAGGGCGTTTTTGCCTCGATTATCTTGATATTGATTTGCGTCTTGTTTAGTTTGTGGGGTATTCAAAACTATCTGGGGGGCGGCAAGGAAATACCAGTGGCCACTGTCGGCGATAGGGATTTTTACCAAAACGAGGTGACACAGGCCTATCAACAGTTCGCCCAAAATCTTGCCGGAATGAAATTCGATGAAGAAAATATCAAGCAACAGGCACTAGATAAGTTGATTCGCGATGAGGTATTGCTGCAATACGTTCAGGATCAACAATTGGTCGTTGCTGACGAGACGGCGAAAGCGTTTATTCAAACGCTGGAATATTTTCATAAGGATGGAAAGTTTGACAAAGGCCAATATCAAGCATTGCTGAATTCTCAGGGCATGTCTTCAGGTGAATTTGTCAATCGCATCAAAAAAGCGCTGGTTATGGATCAATTGCAGCGAGCAGTTGTCGATAGTGCTTTTGTCACCCAAGCAGAGATTACTAATTTCTTCAGAAT
>JBEGMT010000212.1:0-4725 GCA_041182925.1 Pseudomonadota bacterium
GCGCTGCGATTATCCACCCTACTCGGCTACAGATCAGCATTAATTAAAAACGCTACGAATCACCGCCACAATTTGCTTAACCGTGTCATCGCTGATTGATGAACAAATCGGCAACGAGAAACAGTTGGCAGCCACTGACTCAGTCACCGGCAACGACAAACCTGCACATTCGTCTTTAAACACATTTTGCTGATGCAAAGGCACTGGATAGTAAACCGCACAAGCGATTTGCTGATCTTGCAAAGCCTTCATGATTTCATCGCGGCGTTCCGATAACAAAGTGTATTGATGATAAACATGCACACCAAGACCATCTTCATGCGGTGTAGTTAACGGTAAATCGGCCATTAATTCTGAATACAAATGCGCGGCATGACGACGAGCAGCATTGTATTGATCAATATGTTTGAGCTTGGCGCGTAACACCACCGCTTGCATTTCATCCAAACGACTGTTGTAACCAATCACGTCATGGTAATAACGCACATCAGAACCATGATTGCGGTATTGCTTGATTTTGGCCGCTGCTTGATCGCAATTGGTGGTGACTAAGCCGCCATCGCCAAAACAACCCAAGTTTTTGCTAGGGAAAAAGCTGAAACCCGCCGCATCACCAAAACCACCGGTTTGTTTGCCATTAACGCTAGCGCCAAACGATTGGGCGCAGTCTTCAATCAATTTTAAACCGTGTTTATCGCAAATCGCTTTAATCGCAGGCAAATTGACCGGCTGACCAAACAAATGCACTGGCATCACCGCTTTAGTGTTGGCGGTGATGGCTTTTTCGATATTTTCAGGGGTGATATTGAAGGTTTGCGGATCAATATCAACAAACACTGGCTTAGCACCGACATATTTAATCGCTTCGGCGGTGGCAATAAAGGTAAAAGCGCTGGTGATGACTTCATCGTCCGCGCCTATGCCTTCGGCCAATAATGCTAAGTGCAAAGCATCGGTGCCCGAAGCGCAACCAATCGCGTGTTTAACCCCTAAATAATCTGCCGCTTCTTTTTCAAAGGCTTGTACATTCGGCCCGAGAATAAACGAACAGTTGTCGATAGTTTCCGCCAAGCCGCGCTCAATTTCGTCTTTAATCTCGGCGTACTGGGCTTTTAGATTAACCATAGGGATCATAATGCTGACCTTTATCCGTGTTTTAAAAATTGGGTAATTTCGATAGCAGTTGCCAACGCTCTGCGTCCTGCCTCGCCTGATACGAGAGGGTTCTCGCCGGTTTTGATGCAATGTACAAAGTGTTTAATTTCTTCAAACAAGGCATCGCCGCTTTCAAAGGTCAATTCTTCGCTAACGATTTCGGGAATCCCAGGGAACATTTCTTTGTCGCCAGTTTTGTGTTTAATCAACACCCGATTTTGGAAATCGACTGAAATATAAGAACAAGGCCGGAACATTCGCATTTTGCGTTCCATTTTCATGCTGATCCGGCTGGCGGTAACATTGGCAACGCAACCGTTTTTAAAGGTCAGTCGCGCATTGGCAATGTCGGTGCCTTGAGTCAAAACCGCGGTACCACTGGCATCAATGCGTTCGACTTCAGAATCAACCAAAGCCAGAATAATGTCGATGTCGTGAATCATTAAATCCAGCACTACGCTGACATCGTTAGCGCGTGGATTAAACGGCGACAAGCGATGCGATTCGATAAACAGCGGTTTTTCTTCGAGATTTTCCAAGCCACGCACCGCAGGATTAAAGCGTTCTAAATGCCCAACCTGCAAAATCAGATTTTTTTCGCGAGCAATGGCAATTAAATCATCGGCCTCTTCAACGGTAACCGTAATCGGTTTTTCCACCAGCACATGAGCGCCAGCATTGAGAAAATCACGGGAAACGCTGTGATGTAAGGTGGTTGGCACCACGATACTGACGGCATCGACTTGGCCTAATAAGGATTGATAGTCGGTTAAGGCTTGAGCGCCGTATTTTTCAGCAACGGTTTTAGCCGCTTCTTCGCTGACATCGACTACGGCAACCAGTTCACAATCTGGCAATGCGGCGTATTTTTCCGCATGAAATTTTCCTAAATATCCTGCACCGATCACAGCGCATTTAAGCTTACTCATAGATGACCTGATAGTGTTTTACATGTACCCACGCGGGATTTGCTGTGGGCATAAAACCAATGATTGTAACATTAGACCAACGATTGGCGGTGTAGCGCACTGAACCACACTTAAAACAACGCTAGTGGATGGTTTATTAAATTAATTACCGTCGATTTGCTGTTTTGCCAGTTCATGACCTAAATCAGCGGCCTTTTTTAACCAAAACTGAGATTTTTCGCTATTTTGGGTGATAAAACTGCCTTGCTGATAAGCCATTGCTAACTGATATTGCACTGTGCCGGTTTTGACTGACAGCAACATAGCAAATAGCAATAAATAAGCGCTGATTTGCAAAACCGTGGGACGTGGCGTTGCTAGCTGTGGCTCCATCGGCAAAGGTTCGCTATTTTTGGACTTCTTGACTTTGAACCAGATAATCCCAGCGGCATAGGCCAAACTACCTACCCATAAAATGTTCAAACCTAATTGGATAAAAAAATGGCTGTAATCGCCGTTTTTAAACTCATTTAAGTTTTGCGTGGCAATCACCCAACCCACTAGCCAACCGAGAAATAACCGCCCTTGTTGCTTGGCGCTATCAATGCTCTGCAATTTCAATCCTATAGTAATGATTTTGAAAGCGCTAAACGCAGCGGCCATTTTGATACTCACCGGTAATGGCGTGATCAAAAACAAGGTTGAGAACAGTAAAATTTTTGGCAGGTTTTTCATGATTCCGAAAAGCTCGGTTATCGTGAGATAGCAGTCAATCGAGGATTAACTGCTATCTGTTAAGGATTAACGACCAATCGCCTTAAAGCCAATATCGGTAAGGTAATAAATATCCTGCCAACTGATTTGATCGCACAGTTGATAGGCTTTTTGTTGGGCATCGGCAATATCGTCACCCAAAGCACAAGCACATAACACACGACCACCGGCAGTGACGACATTGCCGTTACTTTGCTTGGTGCCAGCATGAAATACTTTGCGTTCTTGACTGTCTTCAGTAGGTAAACCGCTAATCACATTACCTTTAGCGTAATCATCAGGATAACCACCCGCCGCTAGTACCACGCCCAAAGCCGGACGCGGGTCCCATTCGGTGGTGACTTGATCCAACGTTTGCTTCAAAGCCGCTTGCACTAAATCCACCAAATCACTTTGCAAACGCATCATAATCGGCTGGGTTTCAGGGTCACCAAAACGGCAGTTGTATTCCAACACTTTGATACTGCCATTTTTGCCTATCATCAAACCCGCATACAAAAAGCCGGTATAGGGCAAACCATCATCACTCATGCCTTTCAAGGTTGGATTGATGACTTCCTCCATCACCCGTTGGTGAATCTCAGCTGTCACAACTGGCGCTGGCGAATAAGCCCCCATACCGCCGGTGTTTGGGCCGCTGTCGCCATTATCACGGGCTTTGTGGTCTTGCGAAGTTGCCATTGGCAACGCGTGTAAACCGTCTGCGATGACGATAAAGCTGGCTTCTTCACCAGCCAAAAACTCTTCAACCACCACCCGATGACCGGCTTCACCAAAACTGTTACCCGACAACATATCTTCAACCGCATCAATCGCTTCTTGCTCGGTTTGGGCGACGATGACGCCTTTACCAGCCGCCAAGCCATCAGCTTTAACCACAATCGGCGCACCTTGCTGACGAATATAAGCCACCGCTTCGGCCGCATCGGTAAAGGTTTGATAGGCCGCAGTTGGGATACCGTGTCTAGCCATGAAATCTTTACAAAATGACTTAGAACCTTCTAATTGCGCCGCCGCTGCGGTTGGGCCAAAACAAGCCAAACCTGCCGCGCTGAATTGATCAACAATGCCTTTCACCAACGGCACTTCTGGGCCAACGATAGTCAAGTCAATCTCTCTGGCTTGCGCAAAGTTTAATAAGCCGGCAATGTCATCAACTTGAATCTCAACATTATCAATACCGGCTTCTAAAGCAGTACCCGCATTACCTGGCGCAACAAAAACGCTGCTGACTTTTGACGATTGTTTAACTTTCCAAGCCAAGGCGTGCTCACGGCCGCCGCTACCAACGATTAGAATTTTCATGGAATTGCCCAGCAATAAATTAGAAAACAACACGGGGCATTAGCCCCGTGTTTAAGGATGATTTTTAGTGTCTAAAATGACGCATACCGGTTAACACCATCGCAATGTTATGTTCATTAGCGGCATCAATCACTTCTTGGTCACGCATTGATCCACCTGGGTGAATTACTGCGGTGATGCCAGCAGCAGCGGCGGCATCAATGCCATCACGGAATGGGAAAAACGCATCCGAGGCCATCACCGAACCCGGTACTTCCAAACCTTCATCAGCCGCTTTAATGCCAGCAATTTTGGCTGAATAAACTCGGCTCATTTGCCCAGCGCCAACGCCGATGGTTTGACCATTCTTAACGTAGACAATAGCGTTAGATTTAACAAATTTAGCCACTCGCCAAGCAAATAATAAATCCGCCATTTCTTGTTCAGACGGTGCACGTTGAGTAACGACTTTGACATCAGCGGCAGTGATGCTGCCAATGTCTTTATCTTGTACCAACAAACCGCCAGCGACACGTTTGAAGTCTAAAGCCGCAGGATTAATTGCGTCCCAATAGCCACATTCCAACACGCGGACATTTTGTTT
>JBEGMT010000213.1:0-2886 GCA_041182925.1 Pseudomonadota bacterium
ACCCAATAAATTATCCAGTTCCAAGGTTTCGACTAAATCGGTGTTCCAGATTAAGGATTTGTCGGCAACATTGACATCAGAAAATGACTCGGCAATTTCGGCAATTTGCTCAACACCTTCTTGTAATGTGCTAGCCGTTCTAAATACAGTAGCTTTGGCTTGCATAGTCATTTGCATTGCTAAGCGAATCTCAGCCGTTTTGCGACTGCCATTGGCATGACGAATCTGGTCAAAACGCGCTAAAGCCTTATCACAGGCATCGGCTACCAAGGGTTTAAGGGGTTGATTGGGTTTAATTAATTCGGCACAACGTATCGCGGCAGCACGACCAAAGACCACCAAATCCAGCAAAGAATTAGAGCCTAAACGATTAGCACCATGCACCGACACACAAGCAGTTTCACCGATCGCCATCAAACCAGGTACTACATAATCGGGGTTGCCATCTTTTAAGGTCACCACCTCGGCTTTGTAATTGGTTGGAATCCCGCCCATGTTGTAATGCACGGTCGGCAAAACCGGAATCGGTTGTTTAGTGACATCAATACCGCCAAAAATCCGCGCGGTTTCTGAAATCCCCGGTAAACGTTGATGGATCAAAGCTGGATCGAGATGTTCTAAATGTAGGTGTACATAATCTTTATTAGGACCCAGACCGCGACCGGCGTTAATTTCCATGGTCATCGCTCGACTGACCACATCGCGGGAAGCTAAATCTTTGGCATGCGGCGCATAACGTGGCATAAAGCGTTCGCCCTCGGAGTTAGTCAGATAACCACCCTCGCCTCTTGCACCTTCTGAAATTAAACAGCCGGAACCATAAATCCCCGTGGGGTGAAATTGAACAAACTCCATATCCTGTAACGGCAAACCAGCTCGTAAAACCATACCATTGCCATCACCGGTTACGGTATGTGCTGAAGTACAAGAAAAATAACTGCGGCCATAACCACCAGTGGCTAAGATGATTTGATGACCACGAAACAAATGCATAGAACCATCATCCAGACACCAAGCCAACACGCCACGGCATTCACCGTCTTGCATAATCAAATCAAGGACAATGTATTCAACAAAAAACTCTGCTTTGTGCTTTAAAGCTTGCTGATACAAAGTATGCAAAATCGCATGACCGGTAACATCAGCAGCGGCGCAAGTGCGTTGGGCTTGGCTTTTGCCATAATGGGTAGACATACCGCCAAAGGCGCGCTGATAAATTTTGCCTTCAGGGGTTCGCGAAAAAGGCACACCGTAGTGCTCCAACTCGATAATCGCTGGAATCGCTTCACGGCACATGTATTCAATGGCATCTTGATCGCCCAGCCAATCCGAGCCTTTGACGGTGTCATACATATGAAACCGCCAATCGTCTTCGCCCATATTGCCCAGCGCCGCGCTAATCCCACCTTGCGCGGCAACCGTATGACTGCGAGTTGGAAACACTTTGCTGATACAGGCAGTTTTTAAACCTTTTTCCACCATACCAAAAGTGGCACGCAAGCCAGCGCCACCAGCCCCCACCACCACGACATCGTGTTGATGCTCAATAATCGAATATGCCGCCGCCATGTTTATTGTCCTGAAACGATGAGAATCAATGCCGCTATGCCGATGCAGCCGATCACAAAAAATAGCCCGCGACTGATCCAAATCAGTCGATGGCGTAAAGTCAGTGTCGAAATATAATCTTCCAACACCACCTGAATTCCTAATCCAGCATGGTACAACACCAACACCCACCAACCAGCAATTGCTAAGCTGTTTGTGACTGACGCTAACCACTCACGGATTTCGGCATAAGGTAGGTGCAAAGCCTTGTTAAGGAAAACAAGCAACCAAAAAGTCAGCGGAATTAAAGCCAAGGCGGTTATTCGCTGATGCCACCATTCACGAACAGGCGAAGTCATGAATTCACTCCTAAAAAATAAAATAGGGTTAAAAGCGCCGTAGCCAATAATTCATAAATCGCTAACCGTTGCAAAATTGCACGATCAAAGCCACCGCCAGCATCCCAAATTAAATGCCTAACCCCATGGCAAAGATGAAAAAACAAAGCCAGCACAAACCCCCAATAGGCTAATTTTGCTAACCAGAATCCCATTAAAACTTGCATAGCCTGATAAGCGACTTCACCTGCTGCGATACTAATTATTAAATAAAGCACACCAACTAAACCCAGCGATAAACAAACGCCAGTGATGCGATGGCTGATGGAAATTAAGCCAGTTAACGGCAAACGGTAGATTTGTAAATGTGGGGAAAGCGGACGCCTAGCCATAAACAGCCTCAGAAAATAGATTAAAAATCGATGCAACGACCTTGGTTTTCCCAATCACCGTAGCGAGTAGGCTCAAGGCCATTTCGACCGTTTATTTCGGGAATCGGCATCGACTCCTCAGCTTGTAGCAAATCAAGTTGGGGATTGACGAGTAAGTCACAAGAAATGTCCTCTAACGGCTTGAAATCTATGTTCATAAGTGAGTGGATATGGATAGCTAAAACTGCAATCTAACACATGAATCTTATTGTCGAAATTAATTATTGTTGACTGATGTTACGCAGTGGATCGCTCTTCCCTCGTCAGCGGCGCCGACCACGTAAGCATGGGCTGGGAATAGCCCTTTAGGCTGGCAAATGAAGGAAGGCGGCAGCGATCCGAGGGCTTTGTTTTGGTTACTTTTCTTTGCTCAAACAAAGAAAACTCACTCGCCTGTCGGTGCGACCAACCGGCCATCCTGCCAATTGGAATTGCCGCTTTGAGGCAAAAAACTCGAAGGTTTTTTCATGAAACCGACATCAAAGATAAGCCCCGCAACAAGAATCTTTTTTATCAACCACTAAAAACATCCTCAATGCTGATAGCGTTGCGTAAGATCAATTATTGAT
>JBEGMT010000214.1:0-3071 GCA_041182925.1 Pseudomonadota bacterium
ATCCAAAATCGCTCGTAAGTGATTTTCAAATTGACTGGTTTCGCTACCTTCAATTGTCCAGTGGCCGGAATTATGGACGCGAGGCGCGAATTCATTGGCTAACAATTCACCATTGACATCAAACAATTCCAAAGCAATTACGCCAACGTAGTTCAAGGCTTCTAACAAACTGCGAACATAGGCTTCGGCTTTGCTTTGTAGCGGGTCATTATTTTTGCATTCAGCCACTCGCAAGATGCCGCCTTGGTGGCTGTTTTCCGAAAGCGGGTAAAACACGATCTCACCGGATGGACGGCGAGCGGCAATGATCGACACTTCGCGTTGGAACGGTACAAAGCCTTCGATGATAGACGCAGCGCCATTCATCGCCAGCCAAGCCGACGCTAATTCAGATTCAGCTTTAATCACCACTTGGCCTTTGCCATCGTAACCCATGCGGCGACTCTTTAAAATCGCTGGATAGCCAATGTTAGGCATGGCTTGTTGTAAATCGTCCAAGCTATTAATTGCTGCAAATGGCGCAGTGCCGATATTTAATTGTTTGAAGAAGTTTTTTTCCTGCAAACGGTCTTGCGCAACCGCCAAAGCATTGGCTGGTGGGTAAACCTTGGTGTGACTGGCTAAAAACTCAGCAACATCAGCGGGGACGTTTTCAAATTCATAGGTCACCACATCGGCTTTTTCGGCTAATTCAGCCAATAAAGCAGGATCGTCATAGGCACCGTGTAAATGTTCACTTAAACCTGCTGCGCCTGCGTTGGTATCTGGGTCTAACACGATAAATTTCAAACCCAGCGGATAACCGGCTAAAGCGATCATCCTTGCTAATTGACCACCCCCTAAAATGCCGATTTTCATGCCTGCACCTGTCTTGGGTCTGGATTAGCGTTGACATTATCGGTTTGTTGCTGGCGATAAGCTTCTAGGGCGGGGCGGTATTGTGGGTGTTTATTACTGATAATTGCCGCTGCTAATAAAGCAGCGTTGATAGCACCGGCTTTACCAATCGCTAAAGTACCGACAGGAATACCGGCTGGCATTTGCACGATGGATAATAAAGAGTCCATACCGTTTAAGGCTTTAGATTGCACCGGAACACCCAGCACAGGCACTGCCGTTTTAGCAGCAGTCATGCCAGGTAAATGCGCTGCGCCACCGGCACCAGCGATAATCACTTCCAAACCTTTGCTTTCTGCGCTTTCCGCATATTGAAACAGCTTATCAGGCGTGCGATGCGCCGATACCACCTCGACTTCGTGAGGAATATTAAGATGTTCAAGTGTTTGTGCAGCATGTTGCATGGTTTCCCAATCTGAAGTGGAACCCATGATGATGCCAATTAATGCGGTCATGCAAAATCTCCGGTATCTGCAATAAAACAAGGGGAGGGATTATCGCATAAAAGGTGGGTTTGCTTGATGCTGTTGATTTATTTTTGACTCTTAATTCCAGTGTTCAAGATTACCAAGCACTACGCCACAGACTACAGTGAATTGGTTGGAGCAAATTGAATTTGAGTTCACCACAAAGTTATCTATTGTAGTCTAGCTAAAGCCAGAGTCTTTGGTGGGTATGGTGGTGGGGGATAAGGATACACAAATAAAAAAGGCCCTGAAAACAGAGCCTTATCTTTAAAAAATGGCGGAGAGCTAGGGATTCGAACCCCAGGACGGGTATAAGCCGTCAACGGTTTTCAAGACCGTCGCTTTCGACCGCTCAGCCAGCTCTCCAATTCCTGCTATTATCTCAGAATATTTTTTAAAAGCCAGCATTTTTTGATTTTTATTGGATTATTGATGAAATTAGAACTCCCAAATAGATTGATTGTTATCGCGCAATCGGCACGAATATTGGCGCAGATGGCGGTTAATGCTGGTTTTGAGGTGATTGCGATTGATTGTTTTGCTGATCTTGATACGCAAAATTTGGCTGTGTTAAGTTTTAAACTTGACAGCTTAGCTTTGGATGATTTGAAGCCAGTGTTCGAGGTGCTTCAGCAAGATTACGGCTCACTGCCTGTTGTTTATGGCAGCGGCTTTGAGCATTTTGTTGATAGCCTAGGTTATTTAGAGCGGCATTGGCGATTGTTAGGCAATCCATTGTCCTTATATAAGCAATTTCAAAATAAGCGTAGGCTATTCCAAACATTCGAACAATTATCGATTAGTTACCCTGAAGTTCGATTTACAGCTCCCGATAACTCAAGTGGCAAGTGGTTGGTTAAGCCAATGCAAGGCGAGGGAGGGCAAGAGATTAGGTTTTATTCTGAGTCGCAGTCAATAACCGACCCTGTTTATTGGCAGCGATATTGTGCTGGACAGAGTTATTCTGCTTTATTTATTGCATCTGGTGATGCGATAGAAATTGTTGGTTTTAATCACCAAGCTATTGTCGCAGAAGGTGATGCCTACTTTACTTTTGCTGGTGTCATTAGCCAAATTGATCTGCCTCATTCGATCCAGCGGCTGATAGCGGAATGGTTAAAAAAATTATTAACCGTTTATCCCTTGCGAGGTTTGGGAAGTTTGGATTTTATGCTTGAAAACCGTCAATGCTATGTTTTAGAAATTAATGCCCGAGTTCCAGCTAGCGCTCAATTATATGGCAAGCAGATTTTCAAATATCATCTTCAAGCTTGTTGGGGAAAATTGGAACCAATAGAAACATTGCCAACCTCAAACGCAGGTTATCGAGTGCTCTACGCCAAACGAGAAATTTGTATTTCTAACCAAATTGGTTGGCCTAAATGGGTGGTTGATAGGCCTGAATCTGGCGTATTTATTGGCAAGGGCCAAGCTATATGCAGTATCATTGCCAGCGGAGAAAACGCAAGACAAGTGTCGCTGCAATTGATTAGGCGGCAACGATTCATGGAAAATCTTTTAAAAACAGGTCATTAAAATCATGCAATACCAAGCCAGCGTTAATAAACTGACACAACCTTTAGTTCAATACCTTTTGGATAATGCCGATAAATTACGTTTGGGCATCGAGACGCTGGATAACGGCTGCACGATTATTGATGCGGGTATTAAAGTGCTTGGTGGTTTGGAAGCAGGCCGCATTATTAC
>JBEGMT010000215.1:0-7440 GCA_041182925.1 Pseudomonadota bacterium
AATTCTCCTGCGATTACTCCCTAGTTCGTTAAAAAAACAACTGCTCCTGTTTTTACTGTCCTCGTTGTTGATAGTCTGGGGCGCAACTGCGTTTGTCAGCTATAAACTGATGCGTACTGAAACAGCGGAATTATTCAATGCAGAATTGGCGCAATCGGCACGGGTATTACAGGCCTTTGTCGAAAATATGTTACAGCAGCATTCTTTAAATAAATTATGGGGCCGCAAAGCACCGGATTTATTTGATATGCCGATTTTGGGACATAAATACGAACGCAAAATTGCTTTTCAGCTGCGTTCGGTAAAAGAGGGTGTGGTGTTGCGTTCGGAAAGTGCGCCTGAATTTGCGTTATCACTCACCCGCAATGGCTACAGTGAAACTGAACTAGATGGTCAGTTATGGCACGTATTTAGCATTAGCAGTGAAAATGGCGAGTATGTAATTCATGTAGGTCAGCGCGATGATATTCGCCAACAAATGGTCAATAGTATTGCCAGTGAACAAGGTATTAGTTTTCTATTTGCGCTACCTATCCTGGGCGTGATGATTTGGCTGATTGTTAATCGCACCCTGTAGCCACTGAATCAATTAAAACGCCAATTAGCCCGCCGTGAATTTGGCAATCTACAAGCCTTACCCGCCAAGCGTTTACCTGACGAATTATTGCCGGTGGTTAATCAAATCAACAGCCTGTTTCAACAATTGGAACAAGCGATTAACAACGAACGCAATTTTACGTCCGATGCCTCGCACGAGCTGAAAACCCCGTTAGCGGGTTTATTAACCCAAATGCAAGTGGCTCAAAAAACTGAAGACCCTGCTGTTCGCAACTTGGCGCTACAAAAAGCTCAACAAGCGGTGATGCGAATGACGCATATGGTGCAACAATTATTGATCTTGTCACGGGTTCAACATGACAACACCAGTATTAGCAAACAAACATTAAATCTTAACGAGGCTTTGGTGGCCGTGATTGCTGATATGGATGCCGTCGCCTACGCTAAATCGATTGATCTTGAATTACAAGTACCAGCCAATTTAGCGATGACTGCTAATCCGCAGCTATTGCAGATTTTGGTGCGGAATTTAGTCGATAACGCCATCAAGTATTCACCGAACGGTAGTCGCGTTTTGCTACAAGCCCGACAAGTTGAACGACATATACTGATCAGCGTTGACGACAGTGGCAACGGAGTTGCCGATGACGACTATCAGCGCCTTACCCAGCGTTTTTATCGTTGCATTGAAACCGCAGCATCGGTCGAAGGTAGTGGCTTGGGCTTATCGATAGCACAACGCATTATGAATTTGCATCATGCTCAAATTAGCTTTTCCAAGTCTGAATTAGGCGGCTTAAAAGCTTTATTAAGTTTTCCGCTGAATAATAATCCAATCAACAGTGCTGATTTGAGCGCCAATATGATGTAATCTCGCCCCCGATTTCTAACAGAGTAGCGCGTATGTCGGATTTAAAACTAAAAAGCTGGGTAACAATGGCGGCAAGCATCGCTTTAACAGCGTGTGTGCCGAACAACGCCAATCAAGCTCGACAAATCACTATCGCCAGCCCTATCGCTGCCGATGCAGGCGATTTTCAAGCCATTACCGGCTTCGATATTTATGTCGATCAAGGCAATCTTCATGCTGTGATTACCGCGCAAGCAGCGAATAGCAAACAAACTTTAATCGGCTATTTACACTCGGAAGATGGTGGCCAGAGTTGGTCAGCGGTGCAAAATATTGGTAGCGGGTTTAATTTGCCGGTCGAATCTAAACTCGGCAACGATATTCAAATCGCCGCCTCCGGCAAACAACGGGTTGTAATCTGGCAAACCACTGGCGAAATTCCTGGCATGGGGCCGTTGGTAACGATTTATTCCAACGATGACGGCCAAACTTGGCAACGCGGCAGCAATCCAACTGGCGCTGAAATCGACCAATCCCATCACGATTTAGCCGCTGATGCACAAGGTCAATTTCATTTAGTCTGGCTGGATGATCGAGAAGAAAATGCTTACCAAGGCTTGCGCTACGCCCGCTCTGCCGATGCTGGACAACATTGGCAATTGTCACAAACTTTAGACCAATCCAGCTGCTCATGCTGTTGGAATCGTTTATTGGTAAATGACCAAGGCCAAGTCAATGTCTTGTATCGCGACATGGAATTTCGCGACATGGCTTTGGCCCAATCCACCAATAGTGGCGAAACTTGGCAAAGACTTAGCACCGTCGGTGAATTTAATTGGAAGTTTGAAGGTTGCCCACACAATGGCGGCGGGCTTAGCCAAGCCAAAGACGGCGAAATCCACAGCGTGATTTGGACTGGCGCAGAAAACCAGGCTGGCCTGTATCATTTACAATCTGCCGATAACGGTAAAAGCTGGAGTCAACCACAATCAGTTGCAGCCGGTAGCGGCGCATTTCATGGCGATATTGCCGCATTAGACGCACAGCAAGTCGCCATGATTTGGGATGCTATGGGGCCGGAAGGTTCGACTGTGATGCTGGCCGATTCGATGGATAACGGTAAGCTATGGTCTATACCTTTATTATTATCAAGCGTTGGCATTTCGGCTTCATATCCAAGAATTGTCGCCACTAAAAATGGTTGGCTGGCGCTGTGGACTGAGCAACAAGCCGATAAAACTAAACACTGGCTATCCGCCGTGATTCAATGATTTTCTGAGACAAGAGGTTGTCATGAACAAACTGAGCATAACAAAAATAATAAAACCGGCTGTGATATTGACTGCACTGCTAAGTCCTTTACCGACGTTTGCCCATGCGATTTTGGTGAAATCGCAACCGGCAAAAGACGAAACCATCAGTCAATCACCTAAACAAGTTGATTTATGGTTTAACGATGCGGTGCGTAGTGAATACAAAGCGGTCGCTGTGATAGATAGCGCTGGTAAACGGGTTGATAATCACGATGTTGCCCAAGGCCTCACCGATGGTTCACACATTTACGCCACAGTTCCTAATTTAGCACCCGGCACTTACACCATTCGCTATCGCGTGGTTTCCGAAGACACTCATATCGTCACCGGCAAATTTGAATTTACGATAAAACCTTAATAATTCCCAAAGCTATAACCCAACAATTTGGCCTTCGAGTGTTGGGTTATGCTCTATCGAGCTAACCCAACCTACCGTCTGACACTTTCTTTTGAGCTTTAAACACCATGAAAAAACTGCATTTAAGTCATTTCCGCATTGTTGCAATGCTGTTAGTCGTTTTCTCGCTGCTTGGTTGCGATAAATTAGGCATTAACTTCAACAAAAACACCTCCAGCCCAGTCGGTAACCGTCCTGAATTGGATTGCATCATTGCTAATGATTTTTACGCTGTGCATTTCAGCGCCTACATTCAGCCCGGCAAAGACGAAGTCAGCAAAGATGCCAAAGCCGCATTTGTGCCTTATTGCCAACAAATTCCGCGTCCGGGCAAAATGTTTTTCACCGCTGATTTAATTGACCGCGACATCCGCACCACCCCAATCGGCATTCGTATCGTTGAAGTTGAAAAAACCGGTCAAAAAGCCCCAGACGACATCCGCGAAATTCGTACTGTGGCCGAAATTCCAAGCAAACTCTATCCACGCGGCGCGGTAGAAGCACAAGCTGAAATTGATAAAAACGGCGATTACGTTTTGTATTTGATGATTGGTGAAGCGATGGAAGACGACGATAAATTCCGCGTACCGCTGGAAGTGGGGGTTGATCCTAATGCTTTATCTATCAAAGAAATCGCCTTGATTGCTGGCGGCATCGTGTTATTCATCGGCCTGATTTTCTTGGCTTATTTCCTAACCACTAAACGCAAAGCCGCTTAAACACCATGATTAATTTGAAATTTTCTGGCTTCGCGCAATGCTTGATTGCCGTTTTATTATTGCTGCAATCAAGCGCGGCTTCTGCTCATGCGCCGGGGTTAAGCTCGATTGATGTGGTGTTAAACGCCGAGCAGATGGATGTAAAAATCACCTTTGCTTTACAAGATATTGAAGCGTTCGCACCGATGGACAGTGATTTGGATGCCGAAGTGAGCGATGCTGAACGCGACGCAGCTAAGCCTAATATTGCTCAATTGTTGGCTAAGCAATTGCGGGTCAATAATCACGATCAAGATTTGCAGCCTTTGGAAGCTGGAGCAGTGAGTTTTGATGAGCAAAACAACGCTCATGTTGAATTTCATTATACGATTCAGCCACAGCAAGCGATTGTGATTCAATCCAAGTTTTTAGCCTTGCTACCAGAAGGTCATCAGCAATATTTGACCGCTAAAGATGCCAATGGCGTGACGCTGAATGAAAAAATGCTAGGCAAAACTGATGATCAAATTAGTCTTAGCCTAGATGCCGCAAGCCATAGCGCCTTAACCACCTTGGCCGATTTTTTCAAACTCGGTATTGAGCATATTCTGACTGGCTACGATCATTTACTGTTTTTGTTTGCCCTGTTAGCCGTCACCCATAGCTTTTGGCCAGCGATCAAAATCATCACCTTCTTCACCGTTGCTCACTCGATTACCTTGGCATTCGCTGGTTTAAATATCTTGGAATTGCCCAGCAGTTTTGTCGAACCGTTTATCGCGGCAACGATTATTTATGTCGGTGTTGAAAACATTATTCGCGGCGAACATCCCAAAGGTCGACATTGGCTAACTTTTGCCTTTGGTTTAATTCACGGTTTTGGGTTTGCCAGTGTCTTGCGAGAAATGGATATTTCTTCCGGCGATACAGGCATTTTAGTGCCACTGTTGTCGTTTAACTTAGGCATTGAAAGCGGACAAATTGCCGTAGCGGCTATCGTGTTACCGATGATTTGGTGGTTGAATAACAAACCCCAATTTGCCAAGACTTTCTTAAAAGTCTGCTCGTTGTTGGTGAGTTTAATGGGCGCTTATTGGCTATTTGAACGGACTATGCTTTGACGATTTGAAACACTCCCGCGCAATGCGGGAGTGTTGTTTTAACTAAGCGAAATTAATCCGCCAACTGTTGAATCCCGTCCAAATACCATTTTGGTTGTGAACTGTTTTTAGGTTTGATGAAGTGCCAAACTTCACGAACTTGCTCAACAGCGCCATCATCTTCGCGCATCAAACTGTCAAACAAGACAGTTGCTTCCAAATCATTCCCCACTTCGCGAGCTTCTAATAACTCAGATTGCAGTTTCAATACTTCGGTTTTATTGTTGCCATTCGAAGCACGCAGTTGGTCTTGAATTTCGGCAAATACTTTGTCAGTGGTTAAGCCTCGGATGCTGGCTAAATCGCCTTTATCCCAAGCGGCTTGTAAATACCGGAAGGCATTTTCAGCACCTAATATAAAGCTGGCTTGGTCAAAATCGACTGGCAAACTAACCGTTTGGGTTGGTGCTGTTTTGCCTTTGCCAAACATGACATCGGTTTCAAAGCCTGCAGGATTAGCTGCACCTGCGTTATATTGATTTTGAGTGTCGGTATTGTGGCTAGTGCGGCCATAAGCATTACCGAGTGGTTGCGCTTGTGTCTGACTGGCTTTGGCGGCAAACAGCCGGTACAAAACAAAAGCAATGCCAGCAAATAACAACATATCCATAAAGTTGATGCCTTCAAACGCACCACCGAAGAATAAGGAGCCTAATAGGCCACCTAAAGCTAAGCCGCCTAACATGCCCATAAAGCCACCACGATTGGCCCAGCCTTGGCGAGCAGTTTGATTTTGTGCTGCCGCTGGTGAATGGCTTGGTTGACTGCTAGGTGCTGCGCTAGGACTAGCACTGGGCGATGGAGAAACAGAGCGTTGGTAAGGCGCACTGTAGCTAGGTCTGCTACCGAATGAACTACCTCCGCCCATTCGTTTCGCTTGCGCTTCATTAATACCACTTAGCACTAAGGCCAAGCCAATGAAAGCGGTTGTCAGAATATTGATTTTTTTGTTCATGGAATTTCTGTGCCTGTTGTGATGGGTATTAGCTATATTCGGGTTACATTGTTGGTTTTTCAAGTAGAATAGCCTTTCGCTGTTGGCTATACAACAGTGGTCTGTTTAGTTAGAGACATATTCATAGACCTTTCAAAAACATAAATGGTTGCATTGTTGCGTCAATTTTTAGTTGTATTGTTAGTTTTGTTGCAATGTGCGGCACCGTTAGTGCACGCCCATACTGGCGGCAATGCTTATCAAAGCGGCTTGCATATCCATGAGTTTGAATCATTTAGCCATGTCAGCAAGGAAGTCGCACTGGTTGCCGCCAGTCATGATAGCCATGCTGATAGCGTTATCGTCGATATTGATTCAGCCATAAAACGGCAATCATCCGCCAGCGATAGTATTACCGCATTTTATTTACATAGCCAAATCAGCAGTTTTGCAAGCAGCCGCCAAGCCGACACGATTAATTTTTCGCTACAACCGTTAGCATTTGTCCCCAGCCCTTTCATTAGCCACAACGCCTCCCGCGCGCCACCGCTTTAAACAACCAGCCAAGCATTAGCGCGGTTTGATTTACCTGCTGTTCAAGCCTTATCCGATTTTTAATTTTTGTTTTGGAGTGTGATATGACTCATTTACGTCATATTCAATTCAGTCTGTTAATCAGTCTGTTACTTACTTTGCCTTGCGTTGCTGATACATCGTTGACGATGGAGCATCTTGATCCTGTCGAGGTTGATAAAAGCCTTAGCCTGCCGCAATTGGTTGAGCAAACACTGGAAAAATATCCAGACCGATTGATTAACGAAGCTCTAGCGCAACAAGCGGAAGCTTGGCAAACGCGGGGTGATAGTTGGTTTGCGGGTTCAACCGCCTTATCTTTAGATTACAACACCGACCAAGTCGCCAACGATCAAGGTACACGCGAAGCTTCGGCGAAACTGGAAATGACGATTTGGAATTGGGGGCAGCGCTCTGCAGCACAAGATGTTGCGCAACAATCAAAGCTATCTGCAGAAAAACAATCACAAGCAGTAAAATTGGAAGTAGCGCATTTAGTCCGCGCCGCTTTGTGGGAAATGGCGTTGGCCGATATTCGTTGGCAACAGGCAAAATATAATCTCGATATTTCTGCGCAATTGCTGGAAAAAGTAAAACGTCGCGTCGAACTCGGTGATTTGGCTAGAGCGGATTTATTACTGGCCGAAGGTGAACATTTGCAAAATCGTGCATTGCTAACGCAAGCCGAAGCCGAAGTTATGCACAGCCGCAAAAACTACGCCAGCTTAACCCAAACCACACGGATGCCAGCCCAGTATCAGGAACAACTCAGCCCGATTAAACAGATTGAAAACAATCATCCGCAACTGGAAGCAATTAATGCCTTAATTACCCGAAGACAAGCCGGCATTGAATGGGCCAAAACCACCGACACCGTCAACCAACCCAAAATCAATGTTGGCGGCAAAACCACTCGTGATCAATATGGTTTAGATGATATGCAGAGTGCAGGAGTAG
>JBEGMT010000216.1:0-3729 GCA_041182925.1 Pseudomonadota bacterium
AGCGCAGTTACCGCCATTCAGCCATCAAGCTTTATTCAGAGTTCATGCCGCTAATCGCGAAGACCCGCAACAGTTTTTGCAGGCTTTGGTTGAACAGATTGCCGAAATTAACGATGGCAAAATCAGCGTCTTGGGGCCAGTGACTGCGCCCATGGCGAAACGGGCGGGGCAGTTTCGGTTTCAATTATTATTACAAAGTCCGCAACGGCTGGCTTTACATCAGTTATTAGATGATTTATTGCCAAAGTTGGGTAAGTTAAAACACAGCAAAAAAGTGAAATGGTCGTTGGATGTCGATCCGCAGGATTTGTATTGATTGTCTTGGACAAAATAGTAGCTATAAATTGAGTTAAATGCTTAAAATGGAGCTTATTGTATCCATGATGGCTGTTGCCTATGTTGTCTTTATTATCAGTTACCGATGTTCAATTAGCATTGCGTGAGCACATTAAGCAGCAACGCAAAACCTTAAAATTATCCCGTGAGGCTTTGGCCGAGCGCAGTACCGTTCCTGCCTCCACGATTAAAAAATTTGAAACCACTGGGCAAATCTCGCTACGGCAATTTTTGTTGTTATGGCAAAGTGTTGATGAACTTTCCAATTTACATAAGCTCACGCAAATTGAGTTAAAGCCTAAAGCCAAAATGCCGACCAGCATTGATGAGGTGCTGAATGCAGATTAATCCAGTTAAACAATTAAAGGTCTGGCGCACGTTCAGTGCTGGCAATCGTTGTCTGGTTGGGACGTTGGCGCAAAATCGACAAGGGGTATTTTTTCAGTATCACGCGGATTATTTGGCCAGTTTTGCCAATTTATCGCCGTTTAATTTGCGCTTTGATTCAACGCTTCAACTAGGGCCGCGTGATCCGCATCATGGCTTACACGGTGTGTTTGCCGATTCTTTACCCGATGGTTGGGGCTTGTTGTTAATGGACAGAGTATTTCGGCAATCGGGGATTTTACCGACGCAAATTACCGCTATGGATAGATTGGCTTTTGTGGGAGCCAGTGCTTTAGGGGCTTTAAGCTATGAACCTGTTTCTGAGCTTAAAGCTGTTGATGATAAAGCGATTATCAGCGTTGCTGAAATAGGACTCGAAGCGCAGGCAGTTTTCGATGGGCAAACCACGGAAGTTTTGGCTGCCTTGGTCAATGCCTGTAGTTCAGGTGGGGCAAGGCCGAAAGCACAATTATATTTTCATCAAGATAACGAGGCGGTTTGTAGCACAAGGGCGGTGGCTGATAGCTCAGCCTATTTGGTGAAATTTACCTCTAGCCAAATCGCTTTAGGTCACGAAGAAGGGTTGTGTGAGGCCGTGTATTTAACCCTTGCTCAGCAGGCAGGCATTGACGTACCTAAATGGCGATTAATCGATGCACCTAAGCAATCCGGGGCGGCAAAGTGGTTGGCATTACAGCGCTTTGATACTCAGGTTTTGCCGAATGGTAAGGAAGGCCGATGGCATTTGCACAGTGCTTGTGGTTTGTTGGATGCCGATTTTCGTATGCCTAGCCTTGATTATGTCGATTTGATTAAGGCCAGCAGTTTGTTATGTAAAAGTCCCTGTGCCGGTCAAGCGCAATTTCGTCGGGCGATGTTTAATCTATTTGCGCTTAATCAAGATGATCACAGCAAAAACTCGGCATTTTTGCAGCATGATGATGGTCAATGGCAATTGGCACCGTTTTATGATGTGACTTTTAGCCCAACCCCTTATGGCGAACATGCCACAGCGTTTGTCGGTTTTGGTAAGCAGCCATCGCTCAAAGCGATTCAACAACTGGCAAGTCACGCGAATTTTGCCAATTGGCCGCAAGCGCAACAGATGATTGCGGAAGTGGTAGCCGCAATTAGTCAGTTCGGGCGTGTGGCCAGCGAATTGGGTGTTTCAAAAGACATCATCAGCTTGATTAATCAACAACTGGCTCAGGTCTATCAAGAGAATAAGCAACTATTGCCGTGAAATTGAGCTGTTGGATCACAACAAGTCTTAAAAATCAGCATTTTGTGTGATAATCAACGGCTTTTTTGTGGTTTACGCCACCTTGATAATTAAAACAAAGGGGTTTTGCAATGTGTTGGAGTGGAGAAGCGTCGGCTGTGTTGGCTGCCGCAGGTTTAACGACGGCGGTTTATGTCGCTTATAAAGGTGAATCTAAAGAATTGTGGATTCCATTAACCTATTTTGCCTTGATGGAATTGTTGCAAGCGGCAACTTACGTTTACATCAACTTATGTGATGACCCGCATAACCAAGTGCTGACCTTACTCGGTTACCTGCACATTGCTTTCCAGCCGTTTTTCGTCAATATGGTAGCGATGTACTTCATCCCTGAAAGCGTCAAACTCAAAATCAGAACCGCGGTTTATACCTTGTGCAGCATCAGCACCTTAGCGATGTTAATTAAAATGTATCCGTTTGCTTGGGCGGGTAGCTGCATACCAGGTATTGAAGGTTTCTGCGGCATCCAAACTTGTTCAGTATCCGGTGATTGGCATATCGCTTGGCAAATGCCTTTGAACGGTTTGATGTCGGGAAATGTCAGCTGGTTGCCTGGTTATACTTGGGGTTTGCATGCGTTTTCTTATATTTTGGCAGCGTTTTATTTGCCGGTTATTTATGGTTCATGGCGTTTTGTGGCGTTCCACTATTTAATCGGCCCTTGGATTTCTGACGTTACCACTGATGACCCTAATGAATATGCAGCGGTTTGGTGTTTGTTCTCGATTGCCTTGTGCGTATCGGTGATTAAAACCCCAATCAGAAAATACCTGCATGTTAAAAAATGGCCTTTTTATAACCGTGAAGTAGGCGATAGCCTGTAAAAACGATGACGATTAGCAAACCAGAGATTCTTCAAGCCTATCAATTTCGCCACGCCTGCAAAGAATTTGATGCAGAGCGCAAAATTAGCGAGGATGATTTTAGTTTTATTTTAGAAACTGCCCGTTTGTCGCCTAGTTCGTTTGGTATCGAGCCGTGGAAATTTCTAATCATCCAAAATCCAGATTTGCGCGAGAAGTTAAAACAACATACTTGGGGTGGACAAAAACAATTGCCTACCGCTAGTCATGTGGTACTAACTTTGGTGAGAAAAAGCCATTTCATGCGTTATGACAGTGCCTTTGTTCAGCACTTCATGCGCGAAGTGCAGCAATTTCCAGAAGATATTATTGCTTTGCGGTCGTCATTTTTAGAACAATTCCAACGCGAAGATTTTGATTTATTAAGCTCAGAGCGTGCAATGACCGATTGGTCGGGCAAACAAACCTATATCGCTCTCGCTAATATGATGACAGCGGCGGCGATGATAGGTGTGGATTCTTGCCCGATTGAAGGTTTTACTCAAAAAGCGCTTGAGCAAGTTTTAGCGGATGAAATCGGCTTGGATTTGCAGCAATGGGGTGTGGCGTATTTAGTGGCGTTTGGGTATCGTAAAGAACAACCGGTGCGAGCTAAAACGCGTCAGAGGTTGGATGCGGTGGTGGAGTGGGTTAATTAAAAAAGAAAATGATTGCTGTTAATACCGTTGAAACCATTGCCGATTATGGATTGCTTCTAACCTTTAATAGCGGTGAATGTCGTCGCTTTGATATGAAACCATACTTGAGCTATCCAGTATTTCAGCGCTTAATTAATCCAGGTTTTTTCTATTAGCGAAGGTCAATTACGGCACGGTAACTTGGCCTGGTGATATTGATATTGCCCCTGAAACACTTTACGCA
>JBEGMT010000217.1:0-10223 GCA_041182925.1 Pseudomonadota bacterium
AATCTATAAAAACACAACATAAAAATGACGATTAAAAAACCTAGTATATCAAATCATAAAAACCAAATATTTACAAAAGCTTTAGAATTTCATCGAGCCGGAAAACTAGATGATGCTGAGAAACTATATAAAAAGTTATTGTTATCAATACCATTTAATTCTGTCTTACTTACCAATCTAGCAACACTAACCTTCCAAAAAGGCGATTTTGAAAACACTATCAAGCTTATTGATCAGTCTTTAATCATCACACCTAATCAACCTAACGCTCTAAACACTCAAGGTAATGCACTGCAAAATCTGAATCGCCTAGAACAGGCAATCGACAGTTATGATAAAGCAATTACTATGAATCCATATTATGCTGAAGCTTATTCAAATCGTGGGGTTGCGTTGCAAAAACTCAATTACTTGAATCAAGCAATTGCTAGCTTTGATAAAGCAATTTCAATCAACCCGTTCTACGCAGAAGCCTATTGCAATCGTGGTAATGCTTTTCAATACTTAAAGTGTCTTGATGAAGCGATTGCGAGTTACGATCAAGCGATTGCCATTAATCCACATATCCCTGAAGCACATTCAAATAGAGGTAGTGCGCTTCAAAACCTGAAACGTCATAATCAAGCCTTGCAAAGCTTCAATCAAGCAATTGCAATTAATCCAAACTATGCTGAAGCCTATTCCAATCGCGGTATTAGTCTTGAAAACTTGAACCGACTGGATGAAGCGTTGGCTAGTTATAATCAAGCAATCGCTATTAATCCAAATTACGCAGAGGCCTATTCTAATCGTGGCAACGTTCTTACAACATTGAATCGCCTCAACGAAGCGATAATTAGTTACGACCAAGCTATTATCATTAACCCAAATTACGCAGAAGCTTATTGCAATCGTGGTAATGCCTTGAAAAATCTGAAACAGCTGAGTGAAGCGGAATTCAATTATGATAAAGCCATTGCTATTAATCCAAATTATGCACAAGCCTATTGGAATAAAGCGTTCATCAAACTTTTAAATGGTGATTATTTAGACGGTTGGAGATTATATGAATGGCGTTGGAAAAAACAACCATTGATAAATAGCGTTAGACATTATCCTCAACCTTTATGGTTAGGTAAACCGTCAATTAATGGTAAAACGCTATTGATTTATCCTGAACAGGGCTATGGTGATTTTATTCAGTTTATTCGTTATGCCAAGTTAGTTGAACAACTTGGCGCTTTGATAATCTTTGAACTACCTTATGAATTAATAGCAATTACTTCAAGCCTAAAATGTCAATTTAGCATCATTGAAAAAGGCAAGACGCTACCAAAATTTGATTATCATTGTCCTATTATGAGTTTGCCATTAGCATTTGAAACAACTTTAGAGACCATTCCGAATCAAATACCTTATTTATATGCCGATATAAATAAGAAAAAACAATGGCAACATCAATTAGGCAATAAAAATACCCGCCGAATTGGATTAGTATGGTCAGGTTCCAGAAATCATAAAAATAACCTCAATCGTAGTATTTCATTTAACAGCCTTAATACATTATTTAAGCTTCCTATTGAGTTTCACTGTCTGCAAAAAGAGATTAGCGCTGATGATGAAATTACTATAACCAAGAATAGAAATATTTCTCTTCATACCCATTTAATAAATGATTTTTCTGACACAGCAGCGTTGATCGAAGAAATGGATTTAATCATTTCGGTGGATACATCAGTTGCTCATTTAGCAGGTGCACTGGGAAAAGAACTTTGGCTACTTTTACCTTATGCTCCCGATTATCGTTGGATGTTGGATAGAGATGATACGCCTTGGTATCCAACAGCCAAATTGTTTAGGCAATCAAAAACCGCTAATTGGGAGTATTTAATTAATCAAATTAGAGATGAGCTTTTAAAAAAATTATCAAACCATTAAACCTCGTGATTTATACAACAAACTGATGATAAAACCCAATATTCGTTAGTAATGCCTTGAATAGTGATTATTCAATAGCAGCCATTTGTTGATGTTGTTTGGCGAGGATTAGATAAAACGCGGGGACGACAAATAAAGTAAACAAGGTGCCAATCCCCAGCCCTGTCGCAATCACCAAACCAATATCAAAACGACTCGCGGCACCCGGGCCAGAGGCTGTCAATAATGGCAACATAGCGACAATCATCGCGACGGTGGTCATCAAAATGGGCCGTAAACGGATTTCTGCGGCTTGTTCGATGGCTTTTGCTTTCGATAACCCCGATTCGATTTGCAGTTGATTGGCGAATTCGACGATCAAAATCCCATTTTTTGCCACTAAACCAATCAAGGTGATTAAACCGACTTGAGTGTAAATATTGATGGTGGCAAAGCCGAGCATCATAAACGCCAAGGCGCTGGCGATAGATAAAGGCACTGAGATTAAAATGATTAACGGATCACGCCAGCTTTCAAATTGGGCGGCGAGCACTAAATAGATGATTAACAAAGCCATGAAAAAAGTCACAATCAAAGCACTGCCTTGTTGGGCGTATTGGCGAGATTCACCGGTGTAATCAAAGCTAAAGCCACGCGGAAATAACTCGGCGGCGATGGTTTCTAAGCCAGTCATGGCATCGCCTAAACCAACCCCTGGCAACATCAAGCCGTTGATGGTTAAGCTGTTGAGCTGTTGAAATTGAGTGCGTTTGCTGGGTTCAACCGAGTTTTCGATTTTAATCAAAGACGACAACGCCACTTGGCTACCGGTGGCGCTGCGTAAATAGTAGTTATCGAGTTTGCTGGTGTCGAAGCGTGATAAATCGTCAACTTGCGGAATGACTTTATAACTGCGGCCTTGCAAGCTAAAACGATTGACGTATTGGCCACCCATTAACGTGGCTAAGTTGCGACCAATATCTTGCATCGAAATCCCTAAATCAGCGGCGCGATCACGATCAATCACTAACGTCGCTTTCGGGCGATTGAAGTTGACGTCTTTCATCAAGAACGCAAATTTGCCGCTTTGCATAGCTTTGTCGAGTAATTGGTCAGCGACTTGGTCTAATTGTGCGTAGTCGGTATCAGTGGTAACCACAAACTGTAACGGTAAACCGCCGCCGGAACCGGGCAAACTCGGTCTTGGCACTACAGCAGTTTGGAAGCCTGCAATTTGCCCGACTTTGGCTTGTAATTCCGGTTGAATTTGGCTTTGTGAACGTTTCCGTTCAAAACTGGAAGGCATTTTAAAACCGCTAAACACGGTACTGGTATCACCACCAAAGCCCATTAACACAAAACTTTCTTTGTATTCTGGGAATGCTTCAAACTGCTTAATCAGTTCTCTTGAATAGGTTTCGTTGTAATGTAAGGTCGCGGTTTGCGGGCCGTTGGCAATGGCAAACAAAATGCTTTGGTCTTCGGTGGGCGCTAGTTCTTTGCTGGTGAGCATGAACATTAAATAGATGCTGGCTAACACTAGCAAGGCAAAGCCCATCACAGTCGACGGATATTCGAGTAATTTGCGTAATAAGCGCAGGTAATGCTTGGCGAGTTGGGCAAACAGATGTTCTACCGCCAGTTCAAAACGGCCAGGTTTGCCTGAATCTTTCAGTACTTTAGCGCTCATCATCGGCGATAGGGTTAACGCAACGATACCGGAAATTAACACCGCGCCCGCCAGTGAAAAGGCGAATTCGGTGAATAATGTCCCGACCAATCCGCCCATAAAACCAATTGGCGCGTAAACCGCGATTAAGGTGGTGGTCATGGCGATCACCGGCAAGCCCAGTTCTCTCGCCCCCAGTAAAGCGGCTTGTAAACGGGGTTCGCCTTGTTCAATGTGGCGATGAATGTTTTCGACCATCACAATCGCATCATCAACTACCAGACCAATTGCTAACACCATCGCTAACATAGTCAGCAAATTAATCGAAAAGCCCATCAGCAACATTAGAAATGCGCCGCCGATCAGTGATAAAGGCACGGTAACCGCTGGAATGACTGCCGCACGTAATGAACCGAGTGATAAAAAAATCACCACTAACACGATTAGCACCGCTTCGATTAAGGTGCTGAACACTTCGTGAATTGAATCTTCGATGAACTGGCTGGCGTCATACGGCACTAGCACCTGCATCGCGTCGGGTAAGTCGCGTTTGAGTTCGGTATTCAGCAGGTTTTTAACCGCTTTGGCGACCGTTAATGGATTAGCACCCGGCGCAGGCTCGATGCCCATAAAAATCGCCATTTTGCCTTTGTACCAGTTGACGGTGTCGTAGTCTTCGCTGCCCAGTTCGGTATCGGCAATATCCTGTAAGCGTACCAAGCTACCATTACGATTGCTGACCACTAACTGCTTGAAGGCTTGCTCGTCAGCAGCATCGGTGGTGGCGCGTAGATCAACTTTGACGTAATTACCTTTAGTACCACCGACCCCAGACAGGTAGTTATTGGCGCGTAATACTTCGCTGACGTCATTAGCTGTAACGCCTAATGCCGCCATGCGATCTGGATCTAGCCAGACTCGCATCGCAAAGGTTTTATTACCGAGCATTTTGGCCTTACCGACCCCCGGCAAGGCTTGAATTTTCGGTTGGATGACCCGCAATAAATAATCGCTCAATTGCGCGGCTTGTAAGGTTTCGCTGTACAAGGCCAAGTACATTAACGCCGTGCTTTCGCCGACTTGCGCGGTAATCACCGGATCTTCTGATTCTGCCGGTAACACGTTGCGTTGGCTAGCGACTTTGGCTTGAATTTCCGCAACCGCGGCGTTGGCATCGTAATTAAGCCGCATATGGGCTTCGATGGTGGAACTGCCTTGGCGACTGGTTGAGGATAAATAATCAATACCATCGGCTTCGGCAATCGCTTGCTGTAACGGCGTGGTGATAAAGCCTTTAACTAATTCGCTACTGGCACCGGGATAGGAAGTGGCGATAGTCACCACCGTGTTTTCGGTTTCGGGATATTGACGTAGCTCTAAAGCGGTAATCGCTCTTAAACCTAATACCAAAATCAGCAAACTCACCACGCTCGCCAATACCGGACGGCGGATAAATAAATCGGTGAATTTCACGATGACTACTCCCGCTCACCTGGCGCTGGTTGCGTATCTATCGTCACCGGGATGCCGTTTCGGAGTTTGACTTGTCCGGCGCTAACCACTTTATCACCGAGATTCAGCCCGCTGATGATCTCTACCCTACCCGCTTTGCTGAGTCCGGTTTCGACTTGGCGGTTTTGAACCATAGTGCCTTTGTCGGTAGTTTGGATTAGGAACACCGAATTGCCATAAGGGTTATAGGTAATCGCGGTATCAGGCAAAGTTAATACGATATTTTGTCGGCCTGAGTTAATTTGTAGTTGCGCAAACATACCGGGATGCAAGCGTTTATCAGCATTTTTCAGCGAGGCACGCACTTTAACGGCTCGGCTATTGGTTTCAATCGCTGGACTAATGGCAATAATTTCGCCGCTGAAATTTTGCTCGGGATAGGCTTGTACGGTCGCGGTAATAGTTTGTCCTTTGATAAGCTGGCTGATATGGCGTTCGGGCAAATTAAAATCAAGGTAAATCGGGTCTAGTTTTTGCAGACTGACAATCGCAGTGCCGGGGGCTAAATATTGGCCTAAATCAATCTGGCATATTCCAAGCTCGCCACTAAACGGTGCGCGAATTTGTTTTTTATCAATCAAGGTTCTTTTCGCGGCCACAGCGGCAATGGCTTGTTGTAAAGCAGCTTGGTTTTGGTCGTAATCAGCGCTGGAGATGAATTTCTTTTCCAGCATTTTTTCACCGCGATTAAATCGAACTTGAGCTAATTGCTGTTCTGCCAGTAAGCC
The DNA here is from genome assembly GCA_041182925.1 of Pseudomonadota bacterium. GTDB lineage: Bacteria > Pseudomonadota > Gammaproteobacteria > Methylococcales > Methylomonadaceae > Methylomonas. The sequence goes on from JBEGMT010000217.1 coordinate 5,806, forward strand.
TTGTAATTCAGCTTGATCAGTTGCTGTATCTAACTCGACTAATAATTGACCTTGTTTAACTGTTTGTCCTGATTGAAAACGGATGGCTTTAATTTTGCCAGCTACTTCATTGCTAACATTAACACCAGCAACCGCGGTTAAACTGCCAACCGCCGCTAATGAGACCAGCCATTGTTCTTGTTTGACTTCGCTGGCAGCCACTACGGGTGGCGGTGGTAATTGGACATGACTCATGGCTTGATTGATTTGGTAAAACTTATATCCAAATAAACCACCCAAAATAAGCACACTTAATAAAGCAATGATAAGAATACGTTTGATCATGGATTGAAATGCTAGTAACTGCTTTAGAATGACTGGAATTTACGCTAAAAATTCAATATATAACGTAAGTGTAAAGCAGGTTTAGGGGATTATGGGTATAAAAGCCAAACGGCCAGTCTAAACCAGCCGATAGCTATCATAACTTTTTATGAGTCGTTAGCCTATACAGGCGTATAGACCAAGAAAATTAATCAATGATTGGGAATTTCTCACGGGAGGCATCAACCATGTCCCGCATTTCTTTACCAGGTTTAAAGTGGGGCACATGCTTTTCAGTTAATGCTACCGCTTCACCCGTTTTTGGGTTGCGCCCTAAACGCGCGGTGCGATGATGCAAAGAAAAACTGCCAAACCCCCGGATTTCTATTCTTTCGCCGCTAGATAACGTATCACTCAAGTGATCGACTACACATCTAACTGCTAATTCAACATCTTTAAGCGCGAGATGTGGTTGCTTTTCAGCCAATACCACTATTAATTCTGATTTTGTCACATTCAACCCTGAATAATAGAAGAGAGTGACACGAGCTCGAAAGCCCATGTCACTATTACAGATGGTTTTATTTATCCATTTGTTTAAAGATGTCACCTAGTGTGGCGGTGCCAGCACTTTGTTGTGAGTAATCTTTAATTGCATTTGACTCTTCTTCAACGTCTTTCGCTTTGATAGACAAAGAAATTGATTTGGTTTTTTTGTCGACGCCAATAAATTTAGCTTCGATTTCTTCACCTTCTTTCAACAGAGTGCGTGCATCTTCAACGCGGTCACGTTGAATTTCAGCTGCGCGTAAGTAACCTTCGACGTTGTCAGCCAAAGTAATTACTGCACCTTTAGCATCAACTTCTTTGATAGTACCTTTAACTAAGCTACCTTTTTCATGAACGGCAATGTAGTTTTGGAATGGGTCTTGTTCCAATTGTTTGATGCCCAAAGAAATACGTTCACGCTCTGAGTCAACTGCCAAGATAACGGTTTCAACTTCGTCACCTTTTTTGTAGTTGCGGATCGCTTCTTCGTCGTTTTCATTCCAAGAAATGTCGGACATGTGAACCAAACCATCAATACCACCATCCAATCCGATGAAGATACCGAAATCAGTGATAGATTTGATTTTGCCGCTGATTTTGTCACCTTTGTTGTGAGTTGCTGCGAACTCATCCCAAGGGTTTGAACGGCATTGTTTCATGCCCAATGAAATACGACGACGTTCTTCGTCGATTTCAAGCACCATAACTTCAACTTCGTCGCCCAATTGAACAACTTTAGATGGGTTAACGTTTTTGTTGGTCCAATCCATTTCAGAAACGTGAACCAAACCTTCAACGCCTTCTTCGATTTCAACGAAGCAACCATAATCGGTCAAGTTGTTAACTTTACCGAATACGCGGCTACCAGCTGGGTAGCGGCGAGCAATGTTTTGCCATGGATCTTCATCCATTTGTTTCATGCCCAACGATACGCGGGTTTTATCTTTATCAAATTTAAGTACTTTAACTTTGATTTCTTGGCCGATTTCAACACACTCAGATGGGTGACGAACACGACGCCATGCCATATCAGTGATGTGTAACAGACCATCAACACCGCCAAGATCAATAAACGCACCGTAATCAGTAAGGTTTTTAACGATACCAGTAACGATAGCGCCGTCTTGTAGGGTTTTAACTAATTCTTCTCTTTCTGCGCTGTATTCGCTTTCAACGACAGCACGACGAGACAACACAACGTTGTTGCGTTTTTGGTCGATTTTGATGACTTTGAATTCTAAATCGCGGTTTTCCAAGAATGTGGTGTCGCGGATAGGACGAACGTCAACCAATGAACCCGGCAAGAACGCACGCAATGCGCCAACTGCCACGGTGAAACCACCGCGAACTTTGCCATTGATGCGACCAATAACGGTTTCTTGGGTTTCAAAGGCTTTTTCAAGCTCAGTCCAAGCTTTGCTTTTCTTAGCTTTGTCGCGGGAAAGAAGTGTGGCACCTAGGCCGTCTTCGAATAAATCAAGAGCTACTTCAACTTCGTCACCGATATTGACTTCAAGATCGCCATCAGCATTCAAGAATTGCCATTTTGGAATGACACCTTCTGATTTTGCTTGTGTGCTGACGATAACGAATTCGTTTTCGATATCAATAACAGTACCGGTTAACATTGCACCAGGACGCATTTCGGTCTTGGCAAAACTCTCTTCTAATAATTGTGCAAAGCTTTCGCTCATTCTCTTCTTTCCCAAACTTGTTAAAACACAAACAAGCTTTTTCATATCAAAAAATTAAAATAAAGCTGCCGATTATCGACAGCCACCAATCAAGCCCTATTGGACTAAATTTATTACCCTATCTATCACCTGCCGGATATTTAGACTAGAAGAATCAATCACTTGCGCGCCTTCCGGTATCGTTAATGGTGCTGTTGCACGTTGCTGATCGCGTTGGTCGCGTTCTTGAATCTCAAGGGTAATCTGATCAAGATTAGCATCAATTCCCTTTTCAATCAACTGCTTATATCTTCTCAAGGCTCTTTCTTCGGCACTAGCAGTTAAATAAACCTTATATTGTGCATCAGGAAATACCACACTGCCCATATCTCGACCATCAGCCACCAAACCTGGCTGTTGTTGAAAATCCTTTTGTTTTTGCAATAACAAAGCCCGTACAGCAGGATACGCAGCAACTATCGATGCGGTATTGCCCACCTGTTCCGTACCTAATAACAGGGTAATATCTTCACCATTGAGCTTAACCTGCAAGGTTTCACCACAATCAAAACTTAATTGCATAGCTTCAGCCACTTGGCAGACAGCGTCAATGTTGTTTAAGTCTAAATCGGCTTGCAAACAGCCAATTGCTAATGAACGATAAATTGAACCGCTATCTAAATAATGCCAACCTAATTGGCGAGCAATTGCACGACTAACCGTGCCTTTGCCGGCACCGCTAGGGCCGTCGATGGTGAGAACTGGAATGGTAGTCATGTTATTTTGAATATGGCGTGTAACTTGGGTTAAGGTCACCCCCAACCCAAGCCAAATTTTTTAGAGGCTAGTTAAATTCAAACCCAAATGCGTCGCTAATTGCTTAAACTCAGGGAATGAAGTGTTGACGTTAGCGCAGTTATTGATAGTAATTGGACCGCTAGAACGTAAGCCGGCAATCGAGAATGACATTGCAATCCGGTGGTCACCATGCGATTCAACCACACCAGTACCAATACTGCCACCTTGAATCACCATACCGTCTTCAGTTGGTTGCGCGTCAACGCCTAGAATTTGCAAACCATCAGCCATGACTTGAATCCGATCAGATTCTTTAACTCGCAATTCTTTTGCGCCAGTCAATGTAGTTTGACCTTCCGCACAAGCAGCAGCAACAAACAACACTGGGAATTCATCAATCGCTAATGGCACTAAATGTTCTGGAATTGCTATGCCTTTTAATTGACTAGAACGCACGCGCAAATCAGCCACTGGCTCACCGCCCACTGAACGTTCGTTTAATACTTCGATATTCGCGCCCATCAAACGCAAAATATCAATCACGCCGGTACGGGTTGGATTGATACCAACATGGTTCAAGGTGACATCTGAGTCAGGCGCAATGCTGGCACCCACTAAAAAGAACGCTGCTGAAGAAATATCACTGGGCACGTCGATTTGAGTCGCAGTCAATTTACCTTGGCTGTTGATAGTCGCGGTGCTGCCTTCGCGTTTAACCGGATAACCAAAACCGGTCAACATACGCTCGGTATGATCACGCGTTGGCGCTGGCTCGGTCACGGTGGTATCACCTTCGGCGTACATACCGGCTAATAACAAGCAAGATTTAACCTGGGCGCTGGCAATCGGCATATCGTAATTAATGCCTTGCAACTGACCGGCTTTACCTTTGATGTGTAAAGGCGCGGTGCCATTTTCTTGAGTTTCAATTTCAGCACCCATTAATGCCAGCGGCACAGTGACGCGGCGCATAGGACGTGATTCTAACGATTCATCACCCGTCAACGTCGAATCAAATGGCTGACCTGCCAATAAACCGCTTAATAAACGCATCGAGGTACCCGAGTTACCCAAATACAAAGGTTTGGTTGGCGC
>JBEGMT010000218.1:0-6674 GCA_041182925.1 Pseudomonadota bacterium
CGGCGTATCAAATAGTTAATCATTTTGCGTCTCCTGTTGACGACGGCGATAAGCTCGAATCACCGGCCAGACTAAACCCGCCAATCCTAAGCCCATCACAATCACTGGCCAAAATTGCGCCTGATTCCATTGTTGGCGTTTTTGCTCTCGATCTTGGCTATCAATGCGGCTATATTTCAGCCGATTAACAATCATCCGAGCTGGTTTCAAGTTGTGATACCAGCTATGAAACAAGGCGAAATCTTTCGGGTAATAGCCAAATAACCAAGGTGCATCTTGGCGAACAATGTTTTGCATTTGATCGATGATTTTTTGCCTTTCACTGCCGTTGGGCATATTTCGCATTTGTTCAAATAAGCGATCAAATTGCGGATTAGCGTAATTGCCGGCGTTTTCACCGCCTTGTTTGACCTTGGAATTAGGGCCATAAAGCAGGAAAAAGAAGTTTTCAGGATCGGGGTAATCGGCATTCCAGCCCCAAACAAATAACTGCGCCGCCCCAGTACGCATTTTTTCTTGGAAGCGATTGTAGTCGGTGCCGCGAATCACTAATTGAATCCCTAGTTTTTCAAACTGCTTGCGATACCAATTCATTAAAGCTCTATCATCAGTACCCACTGCGGTGGTATCAAAATACAACAATAAAGCTTCGCCGGTTTTTGGGTCTATGCCATTGTTGTATCCGGCTTCGGCTAATAATTGTTTGGCTTGTTCGATGGCTTTGCGCTGAGGGTGATCTTTTTGCCAATCGTAAACCACGGGATTGATGCCAGCTTCGCCTTCTTGATAACCAAAAATCCCCGGCGGCAACGCGCCTTGTGCGGCTACGCCACGACCGTTGGCAAAAATGGCGATAAATTCTTCGTAATCGACAGCGATAGAAATCGCTTGGCGTAGTTTTCGCGCCCGATCGGAATCCCCACCCACAACGTTATCCAGCATATTAAAGCCTAAGTAAAACAACGAAGCCGATACTGAAGTTTGTAGCTGAATCTGTTTTTCCTGCATTAATGGCGTTAATTGCGGGTCCCCGCTACCGGAAAATTGCACGGCTTGGTCGAAACTATCTGAAGCAATCCCCGAAGCGTCGTAATAACCTTGTAAAAACTTAGCCCAATAAGGAATGGTCTCTTTTTCCAAGGTGTAAACCACCCGATCCACCAAAGGCAAAGGCTTACCGGCATCTTCTAACCAACCTTTTTCACGATCACTCACATCACCATCAGAGGGATAAAAATCAGCGTGGTAGTGCGGATTTTTGGCTAAGACCATGCGCCGGTTTGGATTGTTTTCTTCCAGCCAATAAGGGCCTGTACCCACCGGAAACCAATCCAAGCTGATGTTTTTGTTTTTAAGCTCGGGTTGGGCATAAAAAGCATCGGCTTCCCATGGCATAGGTGCAAAAAACGGCATTGCTAACCAGAATTGAAATTGCGGATATTGACCTTTGATGCGGATTTTATATTGATGGGCGTTGATGGCTTCTACACCGCGCATAGGCTGATTTTTTAATTCGGTAATCGGCAATTTTGCGGTACTTTGGGCAAATTCACTAAAGCCATCAATATAACCTGCCATTAACTCGGCAATTGGCGATTGGATTTTTGGATAGGCTAGGCGTTTGATTTGGTAGACATAATCTTCGGCAGTTAACTCACGGCTTTGCTGCTCAGCAAAATCAGACAGGGTATTAATCCCAGCCAATTGTGTTTGAGTTAATTGGTGATAAACCAACTGACCTTGGGCATTTTGCGTAAAAGCTGGGTGCGGTTGATAGCGAATACTTGGTTTTATATCGATAAGATATTCGCTATAAGCAATTGCCGATTCTGGGGCCGTAGTTGGTAATGGCTGCCCTTTTTGATCCAAGAATCGCACAACAGGCATAGCAGTAGCGGTTAAAGGCTGTAATTGATACGGTCGCTTCAGATAATGGTATTGCAAAGGCGGCTCGTAAATCTGGCCGATAAAACCATATTCATCGCTACTGTAGGCAACAGCAGGATCGAGGTGTTTAGGTCGCTCGGCAAATGATGAATACAATACAGACTTCCCGGCATCCGCTTTGGGATACGGATTATTCAGTTGCGAAACATCACAGCCAGTTTGCGAAAAGGCAAACAAGGCAATTGAGAATATTGAGATTTTATAGGCTGACAAAGTGCTGGACATCATTAGAAGGGTCATAGATACTTGCCGCCATTCTACAACAAGCCATTTAATAAAGAGGTAAATCTAATGGGTTTTATGCAAGGTAAACGCGTCCTGATTGTCGGCTTGGCAAGCAATCGCTCTATCGCTTGGGGTATTGCTCAAGCTATGCATCGTCAAGGGGCTGAATTGGCGTTCAGCTACCAAAATGACAAATTGAAAAGCCGTGTCGAAGAAATGGCCGCTGAATGCGGTTCTAATATCACGATGGAGCTAGATGTAGCTAATGATGCTCACATCGATAACGTGTTTGTCGAATTAGCAAAACATTGGGATGGTTTGGATGGTATTGTTCACTCTGTAGCTTACGCGCCGCGTGAAGCTTTAGATGGTGATTATGTTGAGGCCACTACCCGCGAAAATTTCTCAATCGCTCACGACATTAGCTCTTACAGCTTTACTGCTTTGGCTAAAGCCGGTCGCAAGATGATGGCTGGTCGTAACGGCTCTTTATTGACTTTGAGTTATTTGGGTGCTGAACGCGCTATTCCAAATTACAACGTAATGGGCGTGGCTAAAGCCAGCTTGGAAGCCAATGTACGTTACATGGCTGTGGCATTAGGTGCTGAAGGTACTCGCGTCAATGCGATTTCTGCAGGCCCAATCAGAACCTTGGCGGCATCAGGTATCAACAATTTCAAATCCATGTTAAGCAAAGCGGCTGATACTGCGCCACTAAAACGCAACGTAACGATTGAAGAAGTGGGGAATGTCGCAGCATTTATGTGCTCTGACTTGGCTTCTGGTGTAACTGGCGAAATCACTTATGTGGATTGCGGTTACAACATTGCTGGTTTAGCGGCTAGCTAACGTTTGAAGCAGGCATAAAAAAGGGAGCCTAGGCTCCCTTTTTTGTAGTGCGATTTTGTTTATTGCTGTTTTTCTTCACGAATCGCAATATCAGTTTTAGCTTGAAGTGCATTTAACACCGCTTCAAACTGCGCTTTACCAAATGCAGTTGCCATATTTTTCTCAATCACTGGCAATTTTGCTTTGTCTGCTTCACTAATACTGCCTTCGCTAACTTTGACAATGTTCGCGACAATTTTGCCGCCAGTGACATCATCAATCACCACCACACTGGCTTTGCCCGCCTGAGGTTTAGCAGCTTTAAACACAGCTTGACTCACCAGCGGCGACAAATCAGTCGCGTTGCGCACCAAGCCGTTGACTTTTTTCAAGGTTAAATGCTGTGCATCGGCAAGCTGAGCCAAGGTTTTGCCAGTCAACACTTCGGTGCGGATTTGCTCGGCAGTGGTTGCGGCAACTTGTTGAGCTTTATCATGTTGTAATGCGGCAATCACTTGTGATTTAACTTCTTTCAAGTCTTTAGTGGTAGCAGGAGAATGCGATTTCATTCGTAAAACCACTAATTTTTCGTTACCAACTTCAACCGGTTCGCTGTTATTGCCTTTTAACACTTCTTCAGAAAATGCCGCTAAACGGACTTTTTCATCAGCAGCAACACCTTGGCCCTGGCTACGGGTAAATAAGCCGGTTTCACTAACTGCAACACCTAAAACATTCGCAGCTGCAGCAAGGTTATCTGGGTTTTCGTAGCTAACTTGGGCTAATTTTTCGCCTAAAGCATTAAATTGACTTTCTGCTTGGGCTTTTTGGTAGGTTTTTGTGACCTCTGCTTTAACCGATTCATAAGACTTAGCTTCGCCAGCGGTTAATTCGGTGACTTTAATTAAGTGGTAACCAAATGCAGATTTAACTGGCTCGGAAACTTCGCCTAATTTCAAGGCGCTTGCCGCTTCTTCAAAGGCTTTTTCCATCACACCAACATTGAACAAACCTAAATCACCACCTTTTTTAGCCGTTAACTTGTCGTCAGATACTTCGGCTGCTAGGCTGGCAAAATCTTTGTTGCTGAGTGCTTGTTTAGCTTTCAAAGCCTTCTCTAAAGCTTGTTGGTCAGCGGCAGGATCTTTAGTGAACGCAAATAGGATATGGCTAATTCTTCTACGTTCTTTGCTAGTAAATTGGGCTTTTTGTTCTTCGTAATAAGCTTTTAACTGCTCTTCGGTGGGTTTAACATCGGCTGCTAATTTATCCAATGCTAATTCAACGTAATCAATGGCTACTTGTTCTTCTGTCTGATAAGCATCTTGATGTTGTTGATAATAAGCGCTGATTTCTTCTTCGCTAGGCGCTTGAGAACTGGGTGCTAAAGGGATGGTTAGGTATTCAAGATCGCGTTTTTGGTTTTGGATTTTGAAATAGTTAGCTACTTCGGTTTGAGTAACAAAACTACTGTCAACAATGGCTTTTTGGAATTGCTCCATCACCAAGGCTTTTTTGATTCGAGCAACGAATTCATCAGAAGACATACCCTGCGAACTTAACAGGGTTTGATATTGGGTTTTGTCGAATTTGCCGTCTTTTTGGAAATATTCCAAAGTTTGAATAAAACGTCGCGCAGTTTCGTCGCTTACAACTAATTTTTCATCTTGAACGTGTTGTAACAACACTTCGTCACGAATTAATTTTTCAATTGCCTGTTTTTTAATGCTGTTTTCATCAAATTTCATGCCCGCAAGATTTTGAGCATATTGTTGATAGGCTTGGCTAACATCACGCTGGAAAAATTCTTTATCGCCAACGGTTACCAATGGCGCTTCTTTACCACCGCCTAAGTAGTTTTGTATGCCCCACAAACCAAATAGCACACAAATCAATATCAAAATGATAGACGCGAATACGCCTTGCACCTTTTCTCTAATCTCTAATAGCATAACCCTGTTCCTAAAACAGATTGAAACCTGAATATTTCAGGCAATGAAATAAGCGAGCAAAAAAAAACCTCGAACCATTCGGCCCGAGGTTTCTGTTTTGGCGGAGCGGACGGGACTCGAACCCGCGACCCCCGGCGTGACAGGCCGGTATTCTAACCAACTGAACTACCGCTCCAATCGTGCGCTTGCAGCGCGCGAAAGGGGCGAATTGTACCCAACCGTCCGCCCAGTGTCGAGCAGTCTGGCTCTGCCGTCATTTGATAACCGTCCTTTGTGGAGGATTCAGCTGCTGTTAGTCTGTCCTGCTGCGCTTTGTGGTCGCGCCGACCCATTTTTTGGAGGCGACCGATCGATATCGCTAGTTTCATTCCGAAGACTAGTGAATTGGAGACCGGTAGCTGCGCATTGCACGAGCGGATAGGAATCCTCTGGTACAAAATTCGTTACGGTCTTGCTTGAGTAATGGGCATGGTCTTTGTTTGGGTGCTGACCATGCAGGCGTATGATCTTTAGCTCGTTTCTTCTAAGGAGAGTCCCGATGTCCGATTCCACCATCACGACCGCCCGTAATGATCTCAAAGCGCTGGTGCGCGATGCTCAGGCTTTGTTTGATGAGGCGACTGCTGCCGGCGGCGCCAAAGCAGAAGAGCTGCGCTCGAAGGGTATGAAGATGCTGGATCATGCGATCACGCGTGCGCATGACTTGCAGGACGCCGCAGTACAAAAAGGACGCAAGATTGCCCATGACACCGATGAGTATGTGCACGAGCATCCCTGGCGCGCCATCGGCATCGCGGGAGCCGTTGGTTTGGTGGTGGGCATGCTCATTGCGCGGCGCTAAGCCATGAACGCATCGGCCGTGCCGCCCGGTGGTGGCCTTGCTTCCAACGTCGGCACCATGATCGCTAGCGTGCTCAAACTGATCGGCGTGCGCTTGTCGATGGCAGTCATGGAATTGGCCGATGCGCGCGATGCGGTATTGCGCGTGCTGTTGCTCGGGGCACTGGCCGTGTTAGCCGCCGCGTTCGCGCTATTGAGCCTTTCGGCCATGATTGTTGCGCTGGCCTGGGATGCGATGGGCTGGCGTATTTTGCTGATCCTGTTTTTGGCCTACGTGCTGCTGGCCCTGGGCATGCTCTGGAAAGCGCGCAGCATCATCGCAAGGGGACAAATCGGATTGCCAACCACGCTCGCCGAGCTACAAAAAGATCGCGCAGCGCTGCTGGATCAGTATGACGATGCGGAGCAAAAAGTATGAGCCGTGCAGAGCGTGATGCGCGTCGCAAGCTATTGATGTTGCAAGGCGCGCTTTATCGGTTAGAGATCATCCAGGCCAGAGTGGCGCTGAAGGATGCGGCTAAACCCAAGGCAGTCGGGGGCCAGTTGTTTGGTTTGTTGAAGTTTGTACTGGCGCACAAGCGCATGTCCCTGGTAGCCACCGTAGTGCCATGGCTATTCGGGCGCGCTCGTGGCAGTCGTTTGCTGAAGCCCGCTTTGTTTGCGCTTGCGGCGGCCGCAGCCGCCTGGCTATTTTTGCGGCGCCGACACCACTAGGCATCGGCGCAGGGCTAAGTTGCCGGTGTCGGCAGACTTACTTTGCGGCGGGCTCTTTGAACTTCGCGCCAGAACCATTGGCCAAGTAGACCACGGCACGCGCAACTTCAACATCATCCAAGCTGGCATTACCGCCTTTGGCTGGCATGCCGCGAATACCCTTGATGG
>JBEGMT010000219.1:0-4222 GCA_041182925.1 Pseudomonadota bacterium
CCTTCAACAATATTGGCTTCTCGCCCGTTTCGATAAACCTATTGGCATTTTTATCTTACTCTGGCCTACTTTGTGGGCGTTATGGATTGCGGCGGGTGGAATGCCTGATGGGCTGATATTGCTGGTGTTCAGTTTGGGTGTGACTTTAATGCGCGCTGCGGGTTGTGTGATTAACGATTATGCTGACCGTGATTTTGATCCGCACGTTGACCGCTGCAAATTACGCCCGATCGCGGCGGGTAAAGTTAGCCCCAAAGAAGCGTTGGTCGTATTCGCGGTGTTGTGTTTAACCGCGTTTGGCTTGGTGTTGCTGATGAATGGTTTAACCATTGCCTTGTCATTTGTTGGTGCGTTTTTAGCCGCCAGCTATCCGTTTATGAAACGCTTTACCCATTTGCCACAAGCTTATCTGGGCGCGGCGTTTGGCTTTGCGGTGCCGATGGCGTTTGCGGCAGTGACTGGCGAAATTCCTCTCGTCGGCTGGATTTTGTATTTGGCGGTGCTGTTGTGGGCGCTGGTTTACGACACTCTGTATGCGATGGTCGATATTGAGGATGATTTAAAAATTGGCGTCAAATCAACGGCGATTTTGTTTGGGAAACGGGTGCGGGAAATTACCGCCAGTTTGCAAATTGTAATCATGGCTTTATTAATCAGCGTTGGCTGGATACAGCAATTGGCTTGGCCTTATTACGCGGGTTTAGCGGTGGCCTCGGGGTTTTCGGTTTACCAGCAAATATTGATTTTTAATTTCGATAAGCCCAAATGTTTTAAAGCCTTTTTGAACAACAACTGGTTTGGCTTGGCGGTGTTTGTTGGTTTAATTTGCGCTTATCTGTAAATGGCTAACATCGTTATCACTACCCTTAATGCCCGTTATATTCACACGGCATTTGGCTTGCGTTATCTGTATGCCAATTTAGGCGAATTGCAGCATCAAACCGAGTTGCTGGAATTTAGTATTAATCAGCGGCCGATTGAAATTGCCGAACAGTTATTACAGCAACAGGCCAAAATTATCGGTTTTGGGGTTTATATCTGGAATGTGGCCGAAATCAGCGCGGTGGTGGCGATTATTAAACAAGTCGCGCCGCAGATTTGTATTGTGTTGGGCGGGCCAGAAGTGAGCCATCCACCGGATTTACCGGCGGTTGCCGAGTTAGCCGATTACATGATTACCGGTAACGGCGAAATCAGTTTTCCCAAGCTATGCCAACAATGGCTGGATGCTCAAGCGCCAGCTGAGAAAATCATTAAAGGCGAAGCGGCGGCTTTATCGGCACTCGCCTCGCCCTACCCTTTTTACACCGACACTGATATTCGCCAGCGGATTACCTATATCGAAGCGTCGCGCGGCTGTCCGTTTAAATGTGAGTTTTGTTTATCATCTTTGGACACCACCGCCAAGCCGTTTCCACTGGAAGCGTTTTTACAGGAAATGGCGGTTTTGCATCAACGCGGCGCGCGGCATTTTAAATTTATCGACCGCACTTTTAATCTAAAAGTCGATACCAGCGTGGCGATTTTGGAATTTTTCCTGGCGCGGTTGAGTGATGATTTATATCTACATTTTGAAGTGATTCCCGATCATTTACCGGAACGCTTAAAACAGGCGATTCAGCAATTTCCAGCGGGGATGTTGCAATTTGAAGTGGGGATACAAACGTTTGATCCTGAGATTCAACAATTAATCAGCCGCAAACAAGACAACGCTAAAACTAAAGATAATTTGCGCTGGCTACGGCAACATTCTCAAGCCCATATCCACGCGGATTTAATTGTTGGTTTACCAGGCGATACGCTGGCTGGTTTTGCTGATAGTTTTAATCAATTAGTCGAGTTAAACCCGCAAGAAATTCAAGTCGGGATTTTAAAACGCTTACGCGGCGCACCGATCAACCGCCATAGCGACCATTATCAAATGCGCTATGACCCTAATCCACCGTATTCGGTACTCAGCACTCGCGACATGGATTTTGCCACCCTGCAACGCTTGAATCGCTTTGCGCGTTATTGGGATTTGATTGGTAACTCGGGGCGGTTTAGTTACAGTTTGCCGCTGATTTTTGCTGATCAGCCTTTTGAACGGTTTTTGCAGCTGAGCGATGCGCTGTATATTTTGGCCGGTAGCACTTGGAAAATCGCTTTGAAGCGTTTGTTTGAATTAGTGTTTGTAGCAATGACTGACAGTTTGCTGATTTCAACAGCCGATGCGGAAAAGGCATTAGCGGAGGATTTTCAGCGTAGTGGCGAAAAAGGTAAGTTGCTGGTTTTGCAAAAACAGGAAACTGAATCTGAAAAAGTCCGGGTGGCAAATAAGCGGCAAAAGCAAATATTGAATGATTAAGCGGCTTCTCGAGTTGCCTGTTCAATCAAACTATCTGAAACCCCCAGTTTCTTTAAGGCGGCAATTAATTTCGCTTCTTTGTTACTAGCCATTAATGCTTCATCATTACGCAAACCCTCGCCAATGTAGGACTTTAGTAATGCTTGATAGCCAGAAAAACCTTTATAAGGCGCAATAAGCTTCATTGATTCGACGACATCCACCGGAATTCTCAAGGTGATTGATGTCATAGGTCTATCTTTAACCAATCGTTTTTTCAGTGTGTCAGAAATCATAGTTATTACGCTCCGCAGTGGTCGCTTTTCTAGCAGAAATTAAGCGAATAAAGTCATTTTCAACGTCAAGATGAACAACAAATAGCAACCGCCCCTCATCATCGTAGCCAAGAATTGCATCTCGAGATTGACCATTACGACTAGCATCAACCAATTTAACGGATCAAAAAACGCGGCAGTTGCTTGCTCGAAGGTTATTCCATGTTTATTTGAGTTGATAGCCGATTTGCGTAGATCCCACACAAAAGTCACGCCGTTTTTCTCAAATTGAACATCCATATAATAAATTTCCGGTATTTACAAAGTCAATACAGATAATGAGCCATAAACATTGTGGTAATAAACGCTGTCTATGACTCAATCCTTTCAGCCTTAGCAAGAAACTAACGTTGAAAATTACTTAGCAAACGCCTTCTTAAAAAACTCTGGCATTGCCAAGCTGGCTTTGTGGATTTCGCTGTTGTAATAAACAGTTTCAAAGCCTTTATTAGCCGCATCTTGCTCGCGGAATGTTGCAAAAGCTGCTTTGCTGGCCATGGTTGCGCTCCACCAGCCTGATGGATAGATGCATTGTGGGAAGAACACAGTTTGGTGATGGTTAAAACCGGCGACCTGCATTTCACCGCGCATTTCGGCCAAAATTTTCATATGCAACAATGGTGATTCGCTTTGTTGAACCACGATGCCGTTTTCAGTTAACGCTTTGAAACAGTCTTTATAAAAATCCGCGCAGAATAAACCTTCGGCGGGACCCACTGGGTCGGTGCTATCAACGATGATGATGTCAATGCTGTTTGGTGCGGCGTCTTTGACCCATTTGATACCATCGATGAATTTCAATTCAGCGCGTGGGTCATTGTTAGATTCGCATAATTCTGGGAAATAGATTTCGGCTAAACGAGTCACACGCTCGTCGATGTCGATTTGCACAGCACGTTCAACGCCTGGATGTTTTAACACTTCTCGCAAAGTACCGCAGTCACCGCCACCGATAATCAAGACGTTTTTAGGATTTGGATGGGTGTACAGCACTGGGTGGCTGATCATTTCATGGTACAAGAAATTATCACGGGTAGACACCATGGTGCAGCCATCGATGACCATCAAATTACCGAAGTGCTCAGTCTCGTAAATTTCCAAAAATTGAAACTCTGATTGTTCTTCGTGGAGTTTACGTTTGATTTTTAACGAGAAGGCAGAGCCATCAGATTCGAGTGGTTCACTAAACCATTGTGCGTCAAGCATGAGAAATCCTCAAAAAGTCATATAAGTTTCATCATTATACTTTAGAATTTTGCACTCTTTATGACAGTAGCCGGAGCGTTCGTGCAAACACAACAATGGTCGATTGAACAATCAAAACAACTGTATGCCATTCAGCAATGGGGTAATGGTTATTTTTCGATCAATAACAGCGGCCATGTTTGCGTTAAACCGCAAGCCAATTGCGCCACCGAAATTGATTTGCTTGATGTCGCACAAGCCTTGAAAAACAAAGGCTTAAGCTTACCGGTACTGGTACGTTTTACCGACATTTTGCGTGATCGCATCCAGCAATTGCAGCAAGCGTTCGATACTGCTCGCAGCAGCCATCATTACC
>JBEGMT010000220.1:0-2904 GCA_041182925.1 Pseudomonadota bacterium
AGTGATACGTTTACCTGGCAACTTAGCGCTCCTGATTAAAGAAATCGCTAGGGTGCCTTAGGTATCGGTAAACCGGTCAAGATAGTTGTCGCCAACCGGACAGGGTAATTGTCGCTGGACACGCAGGCTCAGTACTGCACGCAGCAACAGATTAATGTTAGAACCTTTACGGCTAGACTCTGCGAATATCGCAAGTTGTCTGAGGCCGATTCGGTGGTTTTAGTGCCCGCACAAATTGAACCGTCGCCATTATCATCAGTCGTGACGCCCTCGACAACCGCTAATAGGGTCTTGATCCATACTCACGGCTATCGACTAGAACTTTCGCCTTCGGTATCGCCAAGTTGGGTGGCGGAGTTGTTGCAATGTCTGGCTTGATCGAGTTTCCAACCCAAATTTGGATGGCAGTGACCCCAGTCGATATGCGACGCGGCTTGGATGGCTTGTCGGCCATCGTTCAGCAAAGCTTGGGGCACTCACCTTGTGCCGGGGCGGCTTTTATCTTTCGTAACCGTGCCGGCAACCGCTTACGTTTATTATTGTGGGACGGTAATGGTGTTTGGTTATGCCAACGCCGTTTGCATCAGGGCAGTTTTGTTTGGCCCAAGGTGGATGATGCCCTATTTGCAATCAACCAAGCACAATGGCAATGGTTGATCGCCGGTGTCAACTGGCAACGATTATCAGCCAATTGCCAATCCGAATGGCAAGTGTGAATCGATTAAAAATCGATCACTCACCGCTCTGAAACCCAGTAATATCAAGGAATTAAGAGGGAATTACGGTATAATGTTCGCCATGAATCCGCTTGCCAAACTCGAACAATTGAACCTAGAACCCACCGCTAAAAATGCGGTGGCGGCACTGATTCAATCGCTAATCGAACAGGCAGAACAGGATGCTAAGATCATTCAAGCCAAAGATGCCGTCATTAATGCTAAAGACATCAAAATCGGTGCGTTGACCCATGAGTTGGCGTATTACCGACGCATTCGCTTCAGTACCAAGAGCGAAGCCTTAGCACCGCTACAACGCGATGTGTTCGAGGAAACTTGGAATACCGATATTTCGGCGATTGATGAAGAAGTCGAGCAACTGCGTGATGACCAACCCTGCGACACCGTCGCTCGTCCCAAACGCCCTCGCGCCGGTCGTCAACCCTTGCCCGATCATTTACCTCGTATTGAACACCGTCACGAACCCGAATCTTGCACTTGTGGACACTGCGGTAAAGACTTAGTCAAAATCGGCGAAGACATCAGCGAACAACTGGATGTCGAACCGGCAAAGTTTTTCGTTCATCGCCACATTCGTCCGCAATACGCTTGCCGAGCTTGTGAAACCATTTCAGCCGCCCCCATTCCACCGGCGGTGATTGATGGCGGGATGGCCGCCATTGGCTTACTGACTTGGGTGATTATCAATAAATTCCTAGATCACCTTCCGCTGTATCGACTAGAACAAATCGCTGCTCGCGATGGCGTGATCTTATCGCGCTCCACATTGGCAGATTGGGTGGGGCGGCTTGGCGTGGCCTTGCAACCGTTGGCAGATCGACTGGCTTGGCATTTGTTACAACGCGATTGCTTACATGCTGATGAAACCCCCGTGCCGCAACTTGACCCGGGTAACGGCAAAACCAAGAAGGCTTATTTATGGGCCTATCGCAGCAATGACTTGCAACGGGGTCCCAAAATCATCGTCTTCGACTATCAAGCTGGCCGGAATGGTCGCTATGCGCAACAGTTTTTGGATGAATGGCAGGGGCATTTGCTGGTTGACGACTACAGTGGCTACAAGGCGCTGTTTGCGACCAGGCGCGCCCATCCTCAATCCCAGCGCTTGCTTGAGCCGTGTACTGAACTGGCTTGTTTAGCGCATGTGCGGCGCAAATTTTTCGACTTGTTCCAAAGCAGTCAAAGTCCTATTGCGCAAGAAGCACTGAATCGGATTGCGCATGTGTATGCGATCGAAGTCGAGGCGCGTGATTTCAGTACGGCTGCGCGTCAGCAACTGCGTGCCGAAAAAAGCCTGCCTGCGTTGACCGCTTTGCATGACTGGTTACAACAAACCCGTTTGCGCACAGCGCCTGGCACCCCAACGGCCAAAGCCATTGATCACAGTTTAAAGCGCTGGGTTGCTTTAACGCGTTACGCTGAAACCGGCGATTTACCCATTGACAATAATCCTGTCGAAAACAGCATTCGCCCGATTGCTTTGGGAAAAAAGAATTGGTTGTTTGCAGGTTCCGAACGCGCCGGACAAAGGGCAGCTGTGATACAAAGCTTACTCGGCACCGCCAAACTCAACGGCCTTGATCCTGCGGCTTGGTTGAAAGACACCTTGGAAAAACTCCCTACCTGGCCCAACAGCCGTATCGATGAACTATTACCATTTAGTCATAGGGTCTAAAGCATACGATCAACTTATTGACCATGTGGTAGGGTTGTGCGCTTACGGTCCACTGTAACCCTTTATGGATGCAGAAGGCTAACTAAACTTTGCAATTTTTAGTCTTTATAGGTTCTTTAAATCACTTTCCCTATTAATAATTGGGAAAATTGTGTGGATTAACAAAGACGGATGTTAAGACAAAGAGAAATCAATTAACGGTAAATTATATGCAGATTACATCAGCAATTATCCTAGAGGAACTACTTCGTTTTCGTGAGGCAGATATAGAAGACACAGCTATCTTTAAAAATAGCCACGACTGGAGTCACGACAAAATTTGCGAAGCTTTTCAAGATAAGCTTTATATGCTGGGTGATTTTTTCCTCAAATATCACCATGTTTCTTATATAGTTCAAGGACCACGAGATCAAGGAATTGATGTTTTGCTCAAAACTTCTGCTGAAGACGAAATCGAGACATATGTAGGAATCCAAGTCAAATCCTATAACG
>JBEGMT010000221.1:0-5566 GCA_041182925.1 Pseudomonadota bacterium
CTTTTTATAAATCTAGTACAAAACTAACAAGTTCTACACAAGGTTGTCTATTGTGTGGATCAGAATATTCATACTATTACTTCGATTGCATTGGCTCGCAAACTAACAATATTTCTTTACCTATATCTTATCCAAGCACCCATAAAACAAATGAATTACCAGATCAAGCTACAAAAAACCAATTACCTAGTAATTTGCAAACCATTAATTTAAATAGGGCAAAAGAGCAGTGTATAAGCATTGGGCTTAAAGAAAAGACAGAAAAATTTGGTGACTGTGTTCTGAAGTTAAGCCGTTGATCAGGTTGAATGTCTTAAAGCAAACCTAACTCCTTAGATTTTGATAACCAAGTCGATGTAATTCCGAAAGCATCCGCAGGCATCACTGGGCGCGACGAATCAGATTAATTCTCGATTTAACAATTTTTCCTTTACAGTAAATAGTTTACTAATCAGCATTAACTAAATATCTGCCACCAACTTAGATAACCTCTCCTGCCCTGCGTGAGTGTAAATCTGGGTGGTAGCAATGCTTTCATGGCCTAGCAAAGCCTGAATATCAACGAGCTGTACATTCTTTTCCAGCAAGCGAGTAGCGTAAGTATGACGAAGTTTGTGCGGCGTTACCTTCTTTTTGATCCCCGCCTTTTCAATCAGCTTATTTAGATAAAGCCTTGCCGTTTGTGGTTGCGGTGGTTTACCGCCGGTTTTCTTGGCAAAAACATAATCTTCGGGCGCTTTGCCAACCAATGCCAAAGCGAATACACGCCGAAAGGAATCAGGCAACGGCACCAGACGCTCTTTATTGCCCTTCCCTATTACTCTGACATTCATGGCCAGACCATCAACGACCCAGACATTTTGCACTTTCAAGCCCAAGGCTTCGCTGATCCGTAAGCCTGATTTTTGGATTAGCTCGAATAGCAGTTCGTAACGCTGACGAACGCCCATTGAGTATTCTCGGCTACGGCCAAAGATGGTATCGGGGATGTCGTCGTAATTGCGGGTAGCTTTCAGTAAAGCGGCTTGTTCGTCGGTTTCCAGCCAGACGGGAATTCGGCGCGGACGTTTGGGCTTTTCGATTTGGTAAATCGGATCGTCTTTGACTTTGTTGTTACGTTTAGCCCAGCGGTAAAAAGTCGCAAGGCAGGAAATCTTTCTAGCGATAGCGTGCGCCCCTACCCCTTCCCTTGATAAATGCGATACGAAATTTTCAACCACGTTGGGGCTGCAATTTTGCCAGTCGTGTTTTTCGGCGGTTAACCAACGATGCCAGATGTTCAAATCTGAACTGTAGTTATAGCAGGTGGTTTCTGAGTGGCCTTTGGTGTATTTCAAAAAACCAAGGAAATCTTTTTTGGTTTGCTCGAATGAAGTTTCAGTTTCGTTTGTCATCGTCACTCCATGCCGGGCTTGAAAACCGGATTAAAAAAATCGCCAAAATCTGGCAATAGCCAATCATCTAAAATTACTATTTTAAATGAGACTACTGAGAATGGCAAAACGATAGTTACTAGAGCTGATGCTAAAAATCGCCTATTTAGAGGTTGAAAAACACACACCAGACACTCAAAAGCCAACTAAACTAACTAAAACATTTATTTTAAATGGAAGTATCCCAAAAACTTGAAAAATCGCCCTCCTCTACTACGCTTTATCAGTTATCCCCAAAAACTGTGGATAAGCCTGTTAGTTGTCGCGCGACTTTTCCCTCTAGCCATTGTGACAACTGCATGACAGTTAGATTGACTAAAAATTGACCAAGGCACTGACATGGAAAATACAACACCACTTGCTTTACATGAGGCCGTCGAATACCTGTTGCTGAATTTAGACTTTGAGGAACTAAACGCCATCGGCACCATGCAAGAATCTGAGTTGATCGGCTTGCACTTTAGCTTGGGTTCGATGATTAGAGATTTGTTTGGACTGAATCGGCAAAACAGCCCTTTACTAAGAAACTGTCCTGCCAATAATCCTGATGATGCGTCGATGCTGATTATTAAGCAGCTATGGGGAGTGATTAGCTATTCAAAGCTGATGGCGAGAGCTATGCCGTTGTCGATGACAGTGCATTGATTGTCAGTGGTATCGGCTTGAGTTGACCGACATACTTTACCCACCACCCGCAAATTGTCCGCCCAACATCGACCATTTAGATTAACAGTGGTGCGATGTCGGGCTACCAAATTGCTCTAGCCCTTAGCCGCTAAAAGCCATCAAGTCTTTGCCCCTTTGCTCGTAAACGAACAAGGCTCGTTGGTGAAAGAAACAAGCAATCCACCCCGACGGCCTTCAGGTTTTGTGTGCCTGACGGCACGCTTACTTGTGTGCCGCCGCCTCCCCCGCCCACCAAAGCCCCGGTTTGCTTTCTACCGACCTAAACGGCCTTTAGCTTTTCTACTGCCCTGCCCTTTTGTTCTGCCTTTGTCGGGGCTTTGGCGTTCGGTGTCGCGTCGGTCGCGCCTTCGGCGCATAAAAGACATCAAATAAATACTAAAACGGTACATTATTGACACCACAAAGGCGCATTTTTAGCGTCAAGGTTGAAGCAAAAGGAAATCGGCTAGATAATCGCTTTATCCGTTAGGCTTTCTAAATCGGATACCAAAAAATTCTAATCTTCCACTAAAACTAAATGGATTTTTATGACCGCCAAAAACCTTCAATTCGTCTTTGCTTTTATTTGCACTTTAGTTTTAAACGCTTGCAGTACCGCTGCGCCGACTTACAGGCATTTATCCCCTGCCCCCACAGATGCCCAGCTCTCGTTTGAATCTGATTTTGATTTGCACACTAACTTTTCGGTTAATACCGAAATCAACAATAAGCAATGTGGAAAATATGAAACCGTAGGCTATTTATTGAAAACGGACTCGATTTTTCTCTTCGACAAGCCAAACACTGAAATTAAAATCCAAGTACCTTCTGAAAAAACGATTGGCGTTTCAGGTCGTCATTTTTTTAGTGATGGTAGATATACCTCTAACTGTTTTCCGCCGACAGTTTTCTTTACGCCTGAAAACAACGCCAAGTATGTCGTTAAGATGCACTTACAAAATCAATACTGCTTTCTCTCAGTGACTAAAAACGGCGACACCACTAATCTACATGCTGTTTACGAAAAATCACCAAATCTGAGTTGTGAAGAACCTCGGAAGAAAAAATTGTTTGGATTGTTCTAAGACAATAACCAAGCAATCGCCAGTTACAAAGACACCAACATTACCAGCACATTTTTGGTACACTTTTGACGCTGATTAAATACTGTTTTAATACTGGAAAGGTGCAATGATTATACTAATCGGGAGTCAAAAGGGCGGTTGTGGCAAGTCTACAACTGCCGTTAATATCGCCGCCGTTTTAGCGGGGCGTGGCAATGATGTGGTTTTGGTTGATGCTGATCGCCAATGCACCGCTGCGAACTGGGCGATGGATCGAGCGAATAATGAAGCATTGGCGAAAGTCCATTGCGTCCAGAAATACGAAAACATCCGTGACACTTTATTAGACCTTGATAAGCGTTATGGCTTTGTGATCGTCGATGCCGCCGGTCGTGATAGTCGTGAGTTGAGAACGGGCATGACTGCCGCTCATATTCTGGTTGTGCCGTTTAGACCTTCTCAACCTGATTTAGACACGCTTGGCACAATGGAAGCCATCATTACCGAAGCTAAAGACTTCAATCCACAATTGAAAGTATATGGCTTGATCACTATGGCGCCGACTAACCGAGCTATCCATGAGGAAGCCGAGGCGCGTGATTGCTTGAATGATTACCCACAAATCAAATTACTGAAGACAATTATCAGTGATCGTAAGGTTTACCGTGACGCGATGAGTGACGGGCTTGGCATTGTCGAAATGAACAACGATAAAGCTAAGGCTGAAATCCAAGGTTTGATTGAGGAAATTTTCTAATGGTGAAAAGAAGAGAACCACCGGTAAGCGCCGCGAATGCAAGACCGCAACCCACGGCGGCACAGATTGAAGCTTTTGCGTCAAAAGCTGACGGCGGGGCAGGGGTGTTAATTCCTGAACAAAAGCTTGAATTAGACCAAAACGCCAATCGTGACTATAAAGCCATGCGGGTACCGTTTAACCAATATGAACATGAGCAATTGGAAATTGGCGCTAAGTTGAGCGGCAGAACTAAGCTAAATTTCATGCGTTATGCGATGCTGAAATTAGCGAAAGAATTGCAAGATGAACAGGCACAATAACGATGCATTTTTGGTGCTTTTTTTGTACCGTTTATATGCTAAAACGACACATTAAATGAGCCGAAAACTAGAATGAATTGGAAACACTTTAAATTTAATGATGTTGTTTATTATCTAAATCACCTTCATCCTCAGCGAAAAATTTTTGAACAGGCTGCGAAAGGCGATAAACCGGCATTGCAATACAAGGTTGATGTTATTTTTGGCTTACATTGCTTTACTCGTGGAATAAAAGCCGATGAAGTAATTGATGACCAATTGCTTTACAGTGATTCGCGGGAATCTAGGGTATTTGATTTTCAGCGGTATGAATTATCTAAACAATTACCGGCAATTGTTGAAACTTTAGTGACCAGAAAATGTTCGCATTCTGGCAAAGGCAATTTTTTCACTATTGAATTGCTAACAGCTGAACAACAAATCGTTCAGTACGAGGTATTTTTTGAGGTTTCTCGATCAACTCAAAAAGGCGTGTTAAATCTTTTTGTTCAGAGTGCTTATGTTCGAGATGATAAGCATCGTAGCAATACACCTAAAAAGAAGCCAATTAGCTTTTTAGTGATTTTGCATAATATTCAGAATAACAAGCCAATCAAAATTCAGACATAAAAAAAGCCCCTAAAAGGGGCTTTTTTTAAAGCTAAATCAGACCTCTTGATTATCTCTACACTTGGGTGGAGGCCATTTCTGGCGGGATCGACGCACAGCTTTCGCTGTTCTGTTCATACGCCGACAAGCAAATTTTACCTTGTTTTTAATGGACTTTGTTAGATTTTGTTGGCCTTTATTAAACATCACTGCCACATTTCGCATTGATGAATTTTTTATCGCCGTTTTTGTACCGTTTCGACGCTATTTATATGCTGAATCGGCATATAAAAGGCGTCAGTTCTGCTAAGACGCAAATTGTCCGCGCAACCGCCAAACGTCCCTGTTTGACCCTTTGCGCGGACAAATTGCTTTAGCCCTCTTTGCTTGAAGGCCAACAGCCGTCCGTGGCTCAACGGCGCAGGCATCCATGCCAGCGCCGCCCGAGGCTGGTTAGCAAACTCAAAAAACCAACACGCCGAAAGGCTGGTAAATCAAAGCCTTTTTGCCATCATTCGCAAATAGTCAGTGAGACAACGATTATTTAGATTATTGGTTGTGCGTTGTCTGACTGACTAATTGCTTTAGTAATTCACACGGTAAGGCCATCGTTGCCGTCCGTGGCAAATCGCGCAGGCGTCCATGCCAGCGCTCAGGTATGTGGCTTCGCAGTTGTTTGAACTCGCTTCCGCGTTGCTACGGCTCGAACAGATGTGTTTTTTGGTTATTGATTGCCGAAAAGTGCAGGCTTGAATC
>JBEGMT010000222.1:0-2899 GCA_041182925.1 Pseudomonadota bacterium
CCAAATCTTGATCCAATTGTTCGCTATTGTTGTGTTCGTTCACTAAACTAGGACATATAAAAGAATGGACAGAATTAAACCGCATTAGTTCTAGCATTACAAAAAAAATTACCATATCGGCAAAACACGTTATGATTTTTAAAACCTTTATTGATTAGTCAGAACCTTACCTTGAGCAATAACAATTCAAACAACTCATCACAGGCTTATTACGACATTCTGATTGCTGGCAGTGGTGGCGCTGGGCTTAGTTTGGCCTTGCATTTAGCAGATACCTACAAAGTGGCGGTATTGTCCAAATTTGAATTAACCGAATGCAGCACTTATTACGCCCAAGGCGGTATTTCTGCAGTATTTGACGATCAGCATGACTCGATCCAGTCGCATATTGAAGACACGCTGATTGCCGGCGCCGGTTTATGTGACCCCGAAATTGTGCGCTTAACAGTGGAACAAGGCCGAAACAGTATCGAATGGTTGCGCTTGCAAGGGGTTAATTTCACCGAAGAATACACCGCTACCGGCAAACAACTGCACCTTAATCGTGAAGGCGGTCATTCGCATCGTCGTATCGTTCACACCGATGACGCCACCGGCAAAGCGGTTTCTTTGTCATTAATCGACCGCGCCAAAGCCCACCCCAACATCACTCTGCTCGAATTCCACAATGTCGTGGAATTAATCACCGCTGAAAAACTTGGTGACGCCGAACAGCGCATAAAAGGCGCTTATGTTTTAAACATTAAAACCGGCAAAATCCAAGCCATTGCCGCTAAAATTGTCGTGTTAGCCACCGGTGGCGCTAATAAGGTTTATTTATATTCCACCAATCCACACAGCTCCTCTGGGGATGGCATTGCCTTGGCATGGCGAGCTGGCTGCCGAGTCAGCAATATGGAATTCATGCAATTCCACCCTACTTGTCTTTATCACCCCAGCGCCCGTTCATTTTTAATCAGTGAAGCGGTACGCGGCGAAGGTGGACAT
Source organism: Pseudomonadota bacterium (assembly GCA_041182925.1). Lineage (GTDB taxonomy): Bacteria > Pseudomonadota > Gammaproteobacteria > Methylococcales > Methylomonadaceae > Methylomonas. The sequence continues at coordinate 988 of JBEGMT010000222.1, forward strand.
TTAATTTTGCCGGATGGTGAACGCTTTATGCGTCGCTACGATGAGCGAATGGAATTAGCGCCGCGTGACATTGTTGCCCGAGCCATCGACAGTGAAATCAAAAAACACGGCATTGACTGCGTCTATTTAGACATCAGCCACAAATCTCGCGACTTTATCCAAAAGCACTTTCCAACCATTTATATGCAATGTTTGGAGCTGGATATTGATATTAGCCAGCAACCGATTCCAGTGGTTCCCGCCGCCCATTACACCTGTGGCGGCGTTTTAACCGATAGCAATGCCCGCACCGACATTCCAGGACTTTACGCAGTCGGTGAAGTGGCTTGTACCGGCTTACATGGTGCCAACCGTATGGCCAGCAACTCCTTATTAGAGTGTTTAGTATTCGCCGAACAAGCCAATCAAGACATTCGTAAACACATCGAACACATCCCCAAGCCCAACCAATTACCGGAATGGGATGAATCCCAAGTCACCGACTCTGACGAAGAAGTATTGATTGCCCATAACTGGGATGAACTACGCCACTTCATGTGGGATTACGTCGGCATCGTCCGCACCAACAAACGCCTCGAACGGGCGATGCATCGTTTAGCCTTGCTGAAAGTCGAAATTGCCGAATATTACGGTCAATTTAGAGTCACCAGTGATTTGCTAGAACTGCGTAACTTGGTGATCGTTGCCGAATTAATTATTCGCTGTGCCCAGCAACGTAAAGAAAGCCGTGGCTTGCATTACACCAAAGACTACCCAGAGACTGACACTCAACATCCGGCACAAAACACCATTTTGACGCCCGAAAAAGCCCCAAAAGCCTAAATAATGAGCTCGGAAAAGGCCTTACAAACCTTACGCAGCGTCTTCGGCTATGATCAATTTCGCGGTCAACAACAAGCGATTATTAAAGCAGTTTTAAGCGGTGATGATGTTTTAGTTTTGATGCCGACTGGCGGCGGCAAATCACTGTGTTATCAAATCCCCTCCTTAGTCCATGACGGGGTTGGGATTGTGATTTCGCCGTTAATCGCCTTGATGCAAGACCAAGTCACCGCTTTGCATCAACTCGGTGTTAAAGCCGCTTATCTGAATTCGACCTTATCTTTAGAGCAAGTGCGGGAAACTGAACGGCAACTACTCAATGGCGAATTAGACCTGCTGTACATCGCCCCCGAACGCCTTAGCAATAGCCGCACCCAAGCTTTATTTGCTCAATGCAAGATTGCTTTATTCGCGATTGATGAAGCGCATTGTGTGTCGCAATGGGGACATGATTTTCGCGCTGATTATTTGCAACTGTCGATTTTGCATCAACGCTTCCCCCATGTGCCGCGCATCGCGCTTACCGCCACCGCCGATGAACGCACCCGCCAAGAAATCATCAATCGCCTAGCTTTAGAACAAGCACAAGTGTTTGTCAGCGGCTTTGACCGACCCAACATCCGCTACCGGATTGTGCAAAAACAAAACGCTCGCCAACAATTATTAAGCTTTATTCGCAACGAACACGCTGGCGACACGGGAATTGTCTATTGTTTATCGCGAAAAAAAGTCGAAGAAACTGCCAATTGGCTGAATCAAAAAGGCCTCAAAGCCCTGCCCTATCATGCTGGTATGAGCAATGAATTACGCCAGAAAAATCAGCATCAGTTTTTGATGGAAGACGGTTTGATTATCGTCGCCACCATTGCCTTTGGCATGGGTATCGACAAGCCCAATGTCCGTTTTGTGGCGCATTTAGATTTACCAAAAAGTGTTGAAGCCTATTATCAGGAAACGGGCCGCGCGGGACGTGACGGTTTACCCGCTAATGCTTGGATGGCTTACGGTTTACAAGATGTGATCACCTTGCGGCAAATGCTGGCCTCATCAAACGCCGACGAAACCCACAAACGGGTCGAATATCACAAAC
>JBEGMT010000223.1:0-4468 GCA_041182925.1 Pseudomonadota bacterium
AGAAAAATAGAAATTGTGGGATATGACACACTTTTCTATAAATATTGTGTGATATGACATAGTTTATTTAAATCAAGGGCTTGCAATTGTTAGTGCGACAATTAGCCGCATTTATTTAATCCAAAAATCCATTTAACCTACCTCTCAATACTTGTATGCGAGTATTAGTTGCTTGTTCTTTCTAACCGGCCTCTGGCCGGTTTTTTTTACCAAATTTGGAATAGGTTTTCTCCCCCCGAAAACCGACAAGGATGTTCTCTTTATTAAATGTAAGTTTTGCCATTTCCATCGTTGGGTTTTGTGCGATTCTCACCAATAAAAATAGAAACTGCCCATTTACCTAATCGTGCACTATCGCTTAACCAATACTGGTTTTTAAATCTCGATTTATGCCAGATATCAACCTTGAACAGCTTGCGAATTATTTTTCGCTGTATCGTGCCGAATTACATCGATTTTTATTACATCGAGTTGATTGTGAGCAGATTGCTAATGACTTATTGCAAGACACTTATCTGCGATTTGTTGATTACCACGATCAACAAACGATTGAAAATCCGCGTGCATTTCTCTATCGGGTTGCTGGGAATCTAGCAATTGACCATTTAAGAACTCATCAACGTCAAAAATCCTTGATTGCTGATTTCGATAATCAAGGTCATCACCTCGATCAAGCTTTGTTAAACAACCCCGAACACATCATTGATCAACAGCAACAATTACAGCGGTTACAACTCGCGGTTAATCAATTAGACCCTGCTTGTCGCGATGTGTTTATCCGCAGTCGCTTTCAAGGTCAAACTCATCAACAAATTGCCAACGATTTAGGTAAATCAAAGAGCTGGGTGGAAAAACAAATCGTCCAAGCTTTGCGTCATTGTCAGCAAGCATTGGAAATTAATCAGCCATAAAAATCCGGTAGTTGTGGTTTGAAACGTCTTAACTAATAATCCTAAATTTGTATTTCCAATCTGTATCGACATGACGAACCGCAAGCTCCCCGATTCGATTCAAGAAGCCGCCTATCTTTGGGTCGCCAAAATGACTTCTGGTGATGTCGATCAAGCCCAGCAGCGACAATTGCAAACTTGGTTAGCTGAAAATCCCGCCCATCAGCAAGCCTACAATTCGGTAATCAATCTTTGGCAACAGCTTGGACAATTAAATCTCAGTTCGACAATGCCAACTATTCCAACCAGCAAACGCCGCCGTCGTTATTCTCGGCGATTAATTGCCAGCGCTGCTTCGCTTGCAGGGCTTTTATTACTGGCTCAACCGAGCTTAATCAAAACCTTACAAGCCGATTACACCACCGCCAGCGGTGAAAGCAAAATGGTGCAATTGAGCGATGGCAGCACGGTTTATCTCAATACCGCCAGTGCGATTGCCGTTGATTATTCTGCCGAGCAGCGTGGGATTCGCTTATTAGCTGGCGAAGCCGAATTTGTAGTACAAAAAAATCCTGATCGACCCTTCGTGGTCACAGCCGGAAACGAAACCATAAAGGCCTTGGGTACTGCGTTTATGGTTAAAAATCATCAGCAAGACGTGACTGTCACCATGTTGGAAAATCGGGTAGAAATCAGCGTACCGCAATTAAGGCAGCCGATTATGCTCAACCCCGGTGAGCAAGTGAATTATCACAATCAGCAATCGCTCGACGTAGTTCATAAAGTGGATACCCAAAAAGCTACCGCTTGGCGGCGTGGCAAATTAGTTTTTGAATCAACCCCACTTAAAACCGTTATCGAAGAAATCAATCGCTATCATCCAGGAGTAGTCAGATTAGTGGGCACTGAACATGCCCAATTACCGGTGAGTGGCGTGTTTGATTTACAACAACTCGATCGATTATTAGGCGTGATTGAACACACCTTAGCGGTTAAATCGACACGGATTGGCGAACAATTGGTGTTGATTTATTAATTTTTTTACGGTGTTTGCTTTCTCGATCGTCTTACCCTCTAACCAAGTCTAAAAACAACAAGAGGGGTAACATGAAGACACCGTTATTTTCACGCTCAAATCGTTTTCGTCTAGGCGTATTAAGCCTAGCGATAGCGACGCAATTACAGACAGTAGAAGCGGCACCGGCTAATCCGTCGGCTGTTGCTTCTAGTACTATCAGCTTTAATATCCCCAGCCAAAAACTGATTCCCGCGCTATCGGCATTTGCCGAACAAAGCGGTTTGCAATTGCTCTACAGCGCGGAACTAGCCGAAGGCAAGCAAGCGCCGAGCTTATCTGGCAGCTTTAATACTGAACAAGGTTTACAACGCCTATTAAAAGACAGCGGTTTAAGCTTTCGTTTTGTTGACCAAGGTGTGGTGACGATTGAAAAACAAGCCCAAGCCAACACTAAACCGATCGCGCCTAACAACCACTCAACCAAAGCGGCAGTCGATACCAACACCTTGGCTGAAACCGTGGTGACTGCCAATCCAGTGATTGAAGCTATAGGTCTTGATGCTTTTTCCAGCTCTTCAGCGGTGGTGTCTGAGGATCAAATCAGAGATCAAAATGCGCTCGATATTGCTTCGGCATTACGCAGAACACCGGGGGTACAAATTTCCCGTTACAACCCGGTCGGGGCTTTTGGTGGTGATCAAGGCGGTGCGGTTTCGATTCGTGGTCAAGGCATGGGTAGACCGGGTAGTGAAATCAAAACCTATATCGATGATGTGCCAATGTACATGGCAACTTGGAATCATCCGCTATTGGATTTATTACCGGTTAATGGCATGAAATCGATTACGGTTTATAAAGGCCCTCAGCCACAAATTAACGGCAATAACTTTGGTTCTATCAACCTCGAAAGCAAATCTGCGCTTGAAGAGGGTATTCATGGCAGCGGGCGTTTATCCGGTGGCTTTTTCGGCACCATCACTGAGCAAGCCGATATACAAGGCAAAAAAGGCGATTTAGATTTCTCATTAGCGCAAGGTTATGCCAAATCCGATGGTAATCGTAAAAATGGCTTTGGTGAATTGCGTAATGTGATGGGGAAGGTGGGTTATCAATTCGATAGTCATTGGCGTAGCGATGTGAGTTTCTTGTATACCGATAACAGATCTGGTGACCCAGGGCAAAATGGTTACCAACCGCCTAATCCTTGGGATAATAATTTTCCTGGTGAAGCAATCGGTGAATATGTTTCTGTTGCTGGTATGGTTGCAGGCAGTGTTAGTCATGAACACGGTGATTGGAAAGGCAAGTTCACGCTTTACCATAATGGGGGCGATGGAAATTGGTTAAATCAAGGTGTTTATTGGGCTGGCGCTCAAAATAGAAGATCAAATCTTAAAAGCCAGTACAGCATGGATGGTTTTCGCTGGAAAGAACAGTTTTCACCTTGGAAAGATGGTACCGTTTTAGCGGGTATTGATAACGAATGGCAAAATGGCGAAGTCAATAATTGGGGGCCTTTACCTTCACAGCCTAGCAATTTAGTTTATAACATCGTTACGCCTACCTTTCGTTTAAGCACCCCCTATATAGCTTTAAGTCAAGACATAACATTGAACAGCGATTGGATGATGGTGCCTTCGGTCGGTGTGCGTTATTACGATCACAGTCACTATAAATCCAAGGCATCGCCACATGCTGGATTATCTTTTGTTTCCAAAGATTTAACATTATTCGGTAATGTATCAAATGGTGTGAATTATCCCGGTATCGATGCAGCGGCAAATTCTGGGGCTTTGATGAATGCTCATCCAGAATATTGGGGTGTTCCGGGATTTGTGCCATTCTCAGCAAATGGTTGGGAGAATATCTCTCCAGAAAATGTTGATCATGCTGAAGTTGGTTTAAAAGCTTCTCCTTTTGAAACAACAAAAATAGATTTGAGTTTCTTCATCGATAATGTCAAAAATCGCTATGTCTTTGATTTTACTCAAGGCGCATATAACAACTATGGCTCTTATTGGATGCGGGGCCTTGAAGCATCAGTAAAACAAGATTTGTTTGCTGATTGGGCAATGTTTGCTAGTTTAACCATGCTTAACCCAAGTATTGATAATTTGCCTTACACACCTGCACAATCGGTTAGTGCTGGTGTTAATGGTCCAATTGGTCCGTTGCGTTTCTCATTTGATATGCAATATCAATCGAGAGTATGGGCATTAAATCGTTCGCGAAATGTTAGCGATGTTAATGGACAACAAGTCGAAGCCTTCACCGTTGCCAACACCCGTCTAGCTTACCCAATGCCGCAACTCGGTAAAAAAGGCGAGGTATTCGTTGGCGTAGAAAACTTATTCGACAAACGCTACCAATATCGCCCGGGTTATGAAATGCCAGGCATTTGGGGTCAAGTCGGTATTGCCGCGAGTTTCTAATGCAAATCCGTCGAATTAAGCTTGCTTTAATCGCTGCCAGCCTTTGGGCTGGTGGCGTTGTTGCTGCCGACAAAACTCCCGCTGTGCTATTAAAAGCGCAGCGGGTTTTTGATGGTGTTGAATTACAT